>CAMOJK010000066.1 GCA_946616835.1 uncultured Lachnospiraceae bacterium | reverse complement strand
CCTGCATATGATAGCAGAGGTTCAGAAGCGCGGCGGTATAGCGGGCTTTATTGATGCGGAACATGCTCTTGATCCTGCCTATGCGGCAGCTATCGGTGTAGATGTTGATAATCTGTATATCAACCAGCCTGACTATGGTGAGCAGGGACTTGAGATAGCTGAGACCATGGTAAGATCCGGTGCTGTTGATATAGTGGTCATTGACTCTGTGGCAGCTCTTACTCCAAAGGCAGAGCTGGAGGGGGATATGGGAGATTCTCATGTAGGACTTCAGGCAAGACTCATGAGCCAGGCTCTCAGGAAGCTTGCAGGTGCTATCAGCAAGTCAAACTGTGCCGTAATCTTCATCAACCAGTTGCGTGAGAAGGTCGGAGTTTTTTACGGAAATCCCCAGGTTACCACCGGCGGAAATGCTCTTAAGTACTATGCGTCAGTCAGGATGGAAGTACGCAGGGTAGAGCAGCTTAAGGCAGGAGGCGACTCTGTAGGTAACCGTACCAGGGCGAAGATTGTTAAGAATAAGGTAGCTCCTCCCTTCAAGGAAGCTGAGTTTGATATTATGTTCGGCGAGGGTATCTCATATGAGGGTGACCTGTTGGATCTGGCTGTTGATATAGATGTTATCAATAAGAGCGGTGCATGGTATGCATATAAGGGTGACAAGATCGGACAGGGTAGGGAGAATGCCAAGATATATCTTAAGGACCATCCTGATATTTGTGCAGAGGTGGATCATCTGGTGCGTGAACATTACAATATAGGCGGATCTCCTTCTGAAATTGATATCAAGGCAGAAAAAAAGCCGATGAAGCGTACAAAGAAATCTGAAGACGAGGTGGCTGAGACTGCAGCAGAGGCTGTAGCAGCGTCCGGAGATAAAGAATGATCATAACAGGTGTTAAGCCTGTAGGCAAAGGCCGGTACGAAATCTTTTTAGATGAGGGTTCGTATCCGGCCTTTACTCTTTACAGGAAGGAACTGAAAAAATTTGATATACGCGAGGGCGAGGAATTAACTGATGATGTTAAGACAGTAATATATTCAGAAGTTCTTGCTAAAAGGGCGGTTTTACGCCTTTACCACCTGATAGAAAGCAGGGACTATACGGAAAGGGAGCTGCGAGAACGATTAATGCGCGGGAGATATCCCTTATCTGTGATAGATAATGCTATATCACAAATAAAAGCACAGGGACTTGCAGACGATACGGATTATGCCCTGCGATATGCTGACTGTTATATTGACAGGAAAAGCAAAAAGGCTGTTATTCAGGCGCTGGTCAGAAAGGGCATATCCCCGGAGACGGCGGCTGAGGCTGTGGGGCAGGTATGTGGGGAACGGACTGCAGCGGAGTGTTATGACGAGGGGGATAAAATCCGCCGCTTTTTGGAAAAACGCCATTTTGATCCCTTTGCAGCGGACAGTAAGGAAATCAGCAAGCAGATTGCTTACCTTATGGGTAAGGGGTTTAATTTTACGGATATAAAAAGGGTTATCAGGGATATGTGCGAAGGTGCAGATTCGTTTGAACGGGAATAAAACGCCATATTAAGCATATCTCAGAATTTTAATAAAAAGCTGGTCTGTTGTACCTATGGAAAATCTTCTTTTAGGTGCAATCAATGGGGCGATCGCTCCAGTCAGGGCTCATAGCCTTTTCTTCAAAGAGAGGGCTGAGTCATCCCCGACAGTAGATGATCAATTATTAAAAATTGAATATTGAAAACAGATAATGAAAACTGCTTATATGATTTATATGCTTATATTGATCATCTGGTTTTGCGTGCAATGATACAGGGCGTTGACAATGCAAAACAGCTGTCGGGTTTTCTTTTTTACAGGTGTGCAGCCTTCTGGTCTGTAACTAAGATATATCAAGGTCATTGACATAACATTCCTTAAAAAGGTATAATAAATGCTAATTGTGGCGTTGTATATCCATATGGGTGAATCATTCTGTGCTGTAATGATAAAGTCATAAGATATCTCACACAATATAAATTTGATTAAGGAGGGCTTCTGTACAATGATGGGGATAATAATCGCCGCACTCATTGCAGTAGCAGTCACCCTCGTAATAGCTATTCCGGTAACGGCCAAGGTTTCTGTAAGCAGATACAGAAAAGAGGTCGAGGGAAAATTAGGGAATGCAGATGCGAAGGCTAGACAAATAATTGATGAGGCTCTGAAAACTGCTGAGGAAAAGAAGCGCGAGAGCATGATCGAGGTGAAGGAAGAGACGATCAGGGCTAAGAGCGAGCTTGATAAAGAGCTTAAGGAACGCAGAAATGAGATAAGCCGTTCCGAAAGACGTATACAGCAGAAGGAAGAGAACATCGATAAAAAGACTGATGCAATTGAGCGCAGAGAGCAGAGTTTAGCACAGAGAGAGGAAAATCTCAACAAGAAGAGAGAAGAAGTCGACAGGCTTAGTGCCCAGAGGCTGACAGAGCTTGAAAGGATATCGGGACTGACATCCGATCAGGCAAAGGAACTGGTTATTCAGACGGTTGAAGAGGAAGTTAAGCATGAAATCGCCATGAAGATCAAGGAGGCTGAGGTACAGGCCAAGGAAGAAGCTGAAAAGAAGGCTAAGGAATATGTTGTTACAGCTATACAGAGATGTGCGGCAGACCATGTCTCCGAATCTACTATTTCGGTAGTACAGCTTCCTAATGATGAAATGAAGGGAAGGATTATAGGACGAGAGGGACGGAATATCCGTACACTTGAGACTATGACCGGTGTAGAGCTTATCGTAGATGATACGCCGGAAGCAGTGGTTCTTTCAGGCTTTGATCCTATCAGGCGCGAGGTTGCCCGTATTGCCATTGAACGGCTTGTAGTTGACGGCCGTATCCATCCTGCAAGGATTGAGGAAATGGTTGAAAAGGCACGCAGGGAAGTAGATGCTGTTATGAAGGAAGAGGGTGAAGCTGCTGTACTTGAATGCGGTGTTCACGGACTTCATCCTGAAGTTGTAAAACTTCTCGGAAGGCTGAAATTCAGAACCAGCTTTGGTCAGAATGCACTTAAGCACTCTATAGAGGTTTCGCAGTTGGCAGGGCTTTTGGCTGCTGAGCTGGGACTTGATGTGCGTACCGCTAAAAGAGCAGGTCTGTTGCATGATATAGGTAAAGCGGTTGATCATGATATGGATGGCTCTCATGTGCAGCTTGGCGTAGAGCTTTGTAAGAAATATAAGGAATCCCGTGTGGTAATAAATGCGGTGGAGGCTCACCATGGTGATGTGGAGCCGCAGTCGCTGGTTGCAGTACTTGTTCAGGCTGCGGATGCAATATCTGCTGCAAGACCGGGGGCAAGACGTGAGACTCTTGGAACCTATACCAACAGGCTTACCCAGCTTGAAGAAATCTCAAATTCCTTTGAAGGCGTGGAAAAGACTTTTGCAATCCAGGCCGGAAGGGAAATCAGAGTCATGGTTGTTCCTGACCAGGTATCCGATGATGATATGGTCATCCTGGCAAGGGATATTTCTAAGAAGGTGGAAGCAGAGATGCAGTATCCCGGTATGATAAAGGTAAATGTCATCAGGGAATCCAGGGTGGTTGATTACGCAAAGTAATACGTATTGACGGTGAGAAATTTGACAGACAGTTTCTGGATGTTCGCTGGTATAAAGTGTGTTATAATAGCAAGTGGAGGGTCCTGCCGAAGTAAAGTGGACTTTGAATAGAGTATTTCCGTTGCGACGGATACTACCAAAGGGCTATGCTTGCAGCATAGTCCTTTGTGCTGAAAGGTATACCCTAAAAATTTAAACGGATTCTTAATAGTTAAAGTTTGTTTAAAAATATGCGATAATAAGGGAAGTTAGTGATGCTATAAGGGGAGAAATGATATGGGTTTATTGGAAAATGTAATAGGAAACGCTGTTTCACATGCAGTATCCGATGCGGTAAGTTCCGCAGTGAGTTCTGCGGTGTCGGGAGCTGTTTCCTCAGCAATCGAGATCAACAAGGAAAAAGAGATTGCAAAGATCCGCAACAAGCCTAAGCCTGAAGTGGTACTGGCAGTATGTCCTGCCTGCACAGCTCCGAATACCGATTCGCAGAGGGTATGTCCTTATTGTGACACTCTGCTGGTAAGGGTGCAGGGCGAAGAAAATGCGGCCAATGCAAGGACTCAATGATTTGGTATTGTCTGTATAAGAGAGTTTATCATCCATGGCAAAAGAATACTCGCTACCAAAATCTGAATATTATTCTGAAAATTTCCGGACAGTCTGGGATGAGCTGATGGCGCGCTATTCCTTTCATGACAGTACCAACGAAAGGACAGTAAGGAATTACGGAAGTTCGGTAAAGCTTATATGTGACTATTGCAAAAAGGATTTTCTTGAGATCGGGGATGCGGATGTATCAAGGTATTTTGGGTTTCTGGATGAGAATGTGTCCCTTGGAAAAATGTCTGTGTCAACAGCAAATACATATAAAAAGAACCTGCGCAGCGTGGGAAACCATTTTGAGAGGATGCTAAGCGCAGGCGGCGCAGCCTATATCAGCCCCTTTCGTGGCAAAGTCCATGTGGAAAACAGAAAAAGCCGCAGCAATCCGGCGGTGCATGGCAAAAGTCAGGAAGCAGAGGAAGATACAAAAAGCCTGCTTGAGGAAATAAGGCGCAATGAGAAGCCTCAATACTATTATATATTCTGCATGATGGTTTATTTTCGTGATGTCTCCTCCATAAAAATATGCGGGATGGTTCCGGATGACATCTGCATAAAGGACGGTATTGCCGGATTCAGGTATGAGATGATCCGGCGCAGACCGAAGACGAAAGTGGAAGGGCGTGAGCTTTCGGAGGGACAGAGGGACGGCTTTGTGGTCACTTTCCGTCTTCCGGCTGACATTAATGAAGGCTTTGCGGAATTCTATCCGGTGTATCTGGAGCGGTATAGGAAAAAAATGAATGAGTCTCCGGAGACGGCTTTTTACAACAGGAATTATGAACCCGTTAACCTGAAGACTCTGGGGAGCATATTCAGAAAGAATATGAAGGCGATAAAAAAGGATGGAAAAGAACCGGCCATAAACTATATCCGGGATATCTGCGGAATACTGTACAGCGATGACCGTATTGCTGAATTAAGATCATAGCAGCCTTTTATAAATGTCCAGCATGCTTTCGATCTGGTACTGCAGCAGCCAGGCTGCGTCATTATATGTGGGAGTATCCTTTACGGCTTTTAGCAGCTTCGGATAATATTTTTCGGTTTCGTTTATCATGCGGAGCTTTTTTTCACGGCTGAGTCCCCAGGACATTGTAGTGAGGTTATTGCATCTGTCTATGCATTTTATGAGTGCGGCTTTGGAGTCTTCCGCTATACTGCCGTAGTACGCATTAAGCGCCTTTTCCCGTGATATGCCGGAATCTTTTTCACGGGTAAGAAGACGCACAAGCTTTTTTACATCTCTATCGACTGGAAGGTCGCAGTAGTTCCTGCCGCAGTCTTCCACCACATCATGGAGCAGGCAGGCAGCGAGGATATCGTCTTCCATGATCTTCATGGCTAACGCATGGCAGGCGAGGGTCAGCGGGTGATAGATGTAGGGTATATCAGAGTTTTTCCTTGTCTGGTTTTTATGGGCGCACACGGCATAGTCCAAGGCCTTCAGCGTATTATTGAGGGAATGGCTTTTGGCTGTGGTCTTTACATATGTTTTCATATGCTCCCAGTTGTATATCGCGTCCTTGGTCACGAATGCGGACAGACAGTCGTCTGTAATGCTTGAAACGGATACATCAAGGAACCGTGCAAGCTCTATCAGCTTTACGGTATCGGGGATATTTATATCCCGCTCCCAGTTTGATACTGCCTGGAAGGAAACATCGACAGCGTCGGCAAGCTGCTGCTGCGTAAGCTTCCTGTCCTCGCGGATTTTTTTTATATTTGTTCCTATGCTCATACAGGTCTTCCCCCTTTCTGATTTACATGGTAATCATAGCAAAAAGACTATCTGTGTTACAGCGTACGACGGTTTATATTTTAACATATAACTCAAGTCAGACTTGAGTAAATTTATTTATTTTAAACCGCCGGTTGCTGTAAGAATGCGGCAAAAGGGAATATGATCGTACTGTAAGGAACGATGTAACTGTTCATAACAGCCTGAAGTGCTTGCTGCAGTAACGGGAAGAACCCATGGGGTTATGAACACTTACGGAACAGTATTGATCAGAGATGAAACAAAACAGATCAGAGAAAGAGAGGAAATGTCCATGGATAAGACAATCGGCTACATGGCAGAAAAATACTGGGAAATCGGAATCAACAACCGATTCAGGCGGGAGAGCGGTGAACCGGATGAGTTTGGAGAGATGTTTGACCGGTATAGGAAGAAGGCGGCAGGGGAGAAGCAGCCGGAGTGGTATGTGAAGGGTGCGGCCGTCTACTATACATATAAGGATGAAGTGTATGTGGTAAAGCCGGGAAGACTGGCATGCTCCAATGAAGTATTCGAATGTCTGTCGGACGGCCTGATAGAGTCGATGTACAAGTTGGGAGCTTATGATATGTTCTATTCGGGAGAGATGGATTGAAAAATACAGGAAGACTTAAAAAAAAGAGGTAAGTGGCACTTGACAAAGAAAAGAAAACAGATTATAGTATAAACAACGGAGTAAGTGGCAGTTAAAAAGGAGGCGGTTATGAGTTTATGGATTGATATCGATCTTCAATATGTGAATGAAAAGACGCCGGAGCAGATGGAGATGGTTGATAGAGGCGTGGAAAAGAGGTTTTTAGGCTGGGAGTGCAGTGACGATGGTGAGCGAAATGCTGCATATAGCTACTATCCATGGATCATATATAGAGCTGAGGGCATAGATAACTACTCAATGTGGGATGGTGACGGGGAGGAAGATATAAATCTTACAGTTAAGTTCCATTACTACGAGGTCTGGTTTGAAGGTGAGATGTACAGCCGCTGCCGCACCATAGAGGAAGCAAAGTATATTATAGAAGAGTATGCGAAGTATGTACCAAGCGATGACTATGGAAGTGATTTTTATCACAGGCTGTATTCTGAGCCGGATATTGATAAAAAAATATCTTAACGGAGATTCGGACCGAGCGTTAATCCGGAGTATCGTTCTCCCTATCTTTCGCAAAGCCCTTATCTTGGAAACGACAGGCCTGCTGATCCGGGCAATCGCAGCCCCTATCCTTCAGGCCTTAAGTTTCCGGCTCTCCGGATGGCAGTGTCTTAAGCAATGCCGAACTGCGGTGCAGGCCCTGGGATGAATGTAGTCCCAGCACACTCACACAGCAGGAAACGCACAGGCCCCCGGGCAATCGGAGTCCGGGCACACCGTGTGCAGGTTAACGCCCTAGGCAATCGTAGCCTCCGACACGGAACCTGGGCAGGCAGGCGCTGCACCGGAGAGCCATATATAAAATGATAAAGGAAATCATTTTGTGAAGCGGATTACAGTGTGCTGCCGTGCTTACGGCTTTTTACAGGGGTGGCGGTTTCAGAGTTCTCACCCATATCGTTCAATGCATAGTTGCAGCACTGCACTACCAGGGCGTTGATGGAAATGTTCTCCCGCTGTGCCACCGTCTCAAGGCGTGTGAGGAGTTCACGGTCGATGCGGAAGGTTTTATTAATATATTCGGGTTTTTCTACTTTAAACATAGAGGTTTATCCTTTCATTACACTTAATTATAGCTTTACAGAACGCTTACAATATACCTATGATATTTACACGCAGGAAAATGCGTGGAGTAATTATGTTATACTTATTCACTGACACACCGAAACTCTTTAACGAATGGCTGCGGCTCAAGAAAAGAAAGTACAGGCTCTGGGAGTACTATATATTCAAAAAATGGCGTAAGACTTATGAGGACCTTAAGCCGGATAAAGATACCAAAAAGGCACTTATATACCTGGGTGAGCTTACAAGGTCTATCCATATGAAGGAAACTGAAGACCTTACCGAAGAGCAGGTACTGGAGGAACTTGAGAACTGCTGGCATGAGACGCTTAGGAAATTAAGAACAGACATAAAAATCGGGCAGCATTTCGGTGCAGAGGGATCTTTATTGATCGCTCTTGATTTTCTGGAAACTGATTTTGCGGACGGACTTTACGGGAAAGGTAAGGATAATCCGCTGGAGGACGGCTGCCGATACAGGCTGATAGGGCAGATCTGCCGGATAAGGAATATGTATGATCTTGACAAAGCCTACAGGAGCGAAGATGACAGATACCTGCCGTATGTAGTTGTTGATTATACGGAATCTGAGGAGACGGATGAGTATGAAGAGTATGAGGATATAGGGTCGGAATTGCATAGAATCTGGGATATAGAAGAATCAGAGGCGCAGGATCTGCTGCACAGGCGCATGGACTAGTATTCGGCATCAAGATATCCGTTTCCTGACAGGAATCTTGCAGAGGCATATCTGCGGTATACCCTGCATTATATTTATGAGCTTGCGGACAATAAAACACATTCGAGATATGCGGATTTCTTATTGTTATCAGCTTGCCATTACCCTGAATATGGGGAGAGATCAATACTTGGGCTTATTGCCGAGGAGGCGTCTGTTGAGTACCCTGATGATGATATCCTGCTCTATGGTCCATATATGATCAGGGCGGTGACAGACGAGGATATGGACGCTATCGTTGATTTCCTTGAGTGGGATGTACTGAAGGATTTCGAGGGCTGGGGAGAACAGTGGCCGGGCGATACATGGCTGTACCTGGGATACATCTGGGGAACGTATATAGGAACAGCAGATCGAAACTGCCGTATAAAAAGGCAGGCAATGAGGAAAGGACAGCAGGCATGACGTTTGAAGTGTTTGGAAGAGAAATATCGGTATCGGATGAGGATATGCAGTGGGTCAGGGATCAGGATGCGTATATGAATTCGGGGTGGGCTGAGGACTACATTAAGTGTTTCTTAGGAGTGGAGGATGACAAGGAAAAGATTCAGGAAGTCATCCAAAAGTATTCTGATGAAGAACTATCTGAAATCGCAGTAAAGGCCGCAAGAAAGTATGTTACAGAGAGGAAAGATCAGAGGGGAACACTTTTTGTCAGGAATGATCTGCTGGCAGATTGGCTGATGTTTGTATATAACTTTGATGATTTCGTTGTCCAAGAGAGGCTTTTTAGCTGGAACATGGCGAGAGTGAGAGGGACAGTTCCGTTTGCGGAATTTGCAGCGAAGCCTGAGGATATAGAGCTGCTGCTTAAGCATTATTATTTCAGTTCTACCGAGAGTATCCCTTTTGATGACTGGATGTTCTTGGAGCGTGCACCAGAACATCCGGATCGCTGTTGGAGATCTGAATACCTAGTGCGAAGCACTACGCATACGGATGAGGAAACCTATCAGTACTGGAAAAAAGAAAATGAACCGGGAGCGGAGCCGTTAGAGCATATCCTGCGCTTTGATGTAATGCGGTCGGAGTTCTGCCGCACGAACCGTCTGTGGATAGGAGGAATTAAGGAAAAAGTCGTCGTATATTTCTACGGGCGGGATTCACACGGATATGATATGATCCTGTATCTTAAGCCGAGGAATGAAAATGATGACTGGGACCCGTCGGTGCTCTGGCAGAAACCGGAAGAGATGCCGAGATATCATTTCCATAGGGAAGAAGACCTGTTTATATGGGAAAGTGCAGAAAGGCGAGTGATATTTTCGGAGCCGGATATAAGACTTGATGATTTCATTTATTTTATTGCGGAAAAAGATGATATATACGGTTTTGCCTTTGATATGCTTTCTGAGAACAGCTTTGTATCAGAGGGTAAACGGATGGAAGAGAAGTATTTCAATTTTATCGGGGGATGCAATAACCGGATATTTGACCTGAGGGATTTTTTGAACCGTATGCTTTATATGCCGGCAAGGATTGCAGGTACCAGGACCATGAGCGGACTATATCAATGGGTTGAAAGTACACGGAGCCTGGATGCTTTTGAACATTCAGGGAAAGATGTTTATACAGTAATAAAAATGGAAAAAGAGGATGGAAATGCCAGGTTTGACATTATTATCACGGAGTATGAAGGAGATGATAATTTCTGCGGTGATGAAGAATGGGGTAGCTGCTGGAATGACCAGGGGTGCGGAGATAGTTTCGGGCTGTTCGGCCTGTGTAGGTCGGATGTGAGGGAACTGCTGAAGTGTCTGGATGAGTTTATCCAGTATGCATTGGAGAAAGCGGTACTCAAATACTGTCAGTATGTTCTGATGGTGCCGCATCGTAGTAAGGAACCATTGGTAGAGTGGGACTGCAGGCTGGGAAATCGTAAACCGGAACCGGGGGAATGGTGGGAGGTTGTTTTTAGACCGCATCATTGGGGGCGCAAGAGAGACAGGGATGGTAATTACGAGACCTGTCATTATGAGGACAGATATTTTGACAATCATACCAATGTGCGGGTTGACGATATGGAAAAATATGTGGCAGAGCGGATGAAGGAAGCGGGATTTGAGGAAGAACAGGCAAATATTTTCAATACAAAAAACATGTCGGGTATCAGTTTTGATGAACTGAAGGCAGTGCTGGAAAGGATAACGGATGATTCATGGGTACATGAGAATATATGCTTTATAGGCATCCTGATAAGGCCGTTTAAAGGACGATTCTAAAGAGAGCTGCTGCAGTTGCCTAGGGAGGTGTCATCAGCATAGGGGGAACTGAAGGCACAGCTGTGACAGTCCTTCCGGTTATCGGGGTTTACAAATATAAGAAACGCGCATATAATAACTACACGCGAATAAATGCGTGTAAAACATGAATGTAATATACAATCAAGGAGGGTAAAATGAAAAATAAATTTAAAATTATACTGTTGGCGGGGTGCTTATTCCTTATTCTCTGTGCCTGCGGATCAAGCCTGACAGGGACATACTCTGACGGAAGGGAGAGCTACACCTTTTACAGTGACGGAACACTGCTGAATGCCGTTGACGGTGGTCTGTCATTTAAGGGAACCTACGAGAAAAATGACAAGGGCTCCTACGATCTGTTTCTGGATGCCGGTCTGTTCAGCACAAGCGGCACCTTCACGGTTGACGGGGATGTCCTTACGGTGACAATAAACGGGACAGATTATCAGTATACTAAGGAATGAGGAGAAAATGGAAACAGAATCATTGCTTTGCAGTTCGTGCGGTGCCATATTAAATTTTAGCGGAAAGTCAATCTGTACCTGTGAGTATTGTGGCGTTACTAATTTTCTAAGCGGAAAAGGTATAAAAAATGTAAAGAAGATAAATCGTGCGAATCAGTACCGTCAGCAAAGAAAATTTGATGATGCTGATAAGATTTATGATGAGATATTAGATGAGGCACCGCCTACAGTAGAGGTGTTGTGGGGGAAAACGCTTTGTCGTTATGGAATAGAGTATGTTGAAGATCCCGTTTCCGATGAGAAGAAGCCAACGCTCAATCGTATAGAGGATGAGGATATTTTTGAATGTGAATTATATAAGGAGGCTTTTTCGCTGGCAGACGAGGAACAGAAGGAATGGTTAAAAAAAGATGCGAAAGAAATAGCTGATATTCTTAAGCGGTATATGGATATAGCAAGCAAGGAACCGCCTTATGATGTTTTCATCTGTTATAAGGATACGGATGAAAACGGAAAGCCTACCGATGACAAGGCAAAGGGATTGGAGCTGTATAATCATCTGACAGGTTACGGGCTTAAAGTATTCTTTTCCGGTATTACCATGAAGGAAAAATTGGCAACTGAGTACGAACCGTATATTTTTTCTGCGCTTAAAAGCTCAACAGTTATGATACTCCTGCTCTGTAAAGAGGATTACGTAAATGCGGTGTGGCTAAAAAATGAGTGGAGCAGATTTCTTAAACTCAAAGAAAACGATCCAAAGAAAGAACTGTTTGTTGCCTGCTATGATGTTGGGAATCTTCCCGGCAGCTTCCGACGCCGGGAATGCCAGATCCTATCAGAGGCGGGGGCGCTTGGTAATCTTGCATTCAATGTTAAAAATTATATTTCGCAGAAGAACCCGAATCGTTTTGCGCAGGACGGCAGGAACGGGCAAAATCTTCATATTAATGCTAATGCGGAAAAAATGTATAAGGCAGCCTTGGGGCATAATCAGGCTGGCAAATTTGAAACAAGCAACGAAATGGTAAATAAAGCTCTTGAAGAAGCTCCAGCGTATGCAGCAGCGTACTGGCTACGCATGTGCAATTCTATGCGGCTCCATCCGGAGGATCTCACAAAATGCAGGCTTGATATGAGTGGATATCCTGATTATATAAATGCGGTAAACTGTGCTGAAGATGATGAGCGGCAGCAGTTTGAAAAGATTTCTCTGACATGCTTAGAGAATATAGAATGTTATCGTGTTTTTTTGGAAGAAAAAGACAGAATTGTCGCTGAGTATGCCGGTGACGTGCGGGAAAAGGACCTGCATGAAAGATTAATACAGAGTGGAAGAACTCTCGCAGCTAAAAGTGATAAGAATTTTCTGCTTAGCGAACCAAAGCCGCGGAAAGTGATTGGAATTGTTATAGCCATAATAATTTATGTTTTTGGCGCTATCTGCGAAATGTGTTTAATATCAGTTTTTAAATCGAATAGCTTTTTGATACAGAATTTTGGCGCAGGTATTTTGTTTATGACAACAATTCCCATGATGATTAGTATTTTGATTTTGATGGATTATCTGAGAATTCCTTGGAAGGTATCGCTTCTGATACTGTACTGGATACTCCATTATGCGTTTGGGGTTGTGTCACTTATGATTCCGGATGAGGTGCTGTACCATTTTTTCCATGATATGCTGGAGATGCAGTTGACATCGGGAAGTGATGAATTTATTCTGATAAGGAATTTTGTGGGTATCGTGGATATAGTTTACTTTGTGCCGATTGTCATAGGAAGTATCATGACAGGCTCAAGGTATGCCAAAGTATCAAAAGCACGGGCAGAATGGGACAATCTGTTTATAGCGTATTCAAATTGTATTCTTACGGATATAAATAATGCTTTTTATGAACTGCAGAGCGAAAGGCAATTGGATTTTTATCCTCCCAGTAATCTGTACAGGCAGATTAATCTGGAAAATTGTACGCAATTAGATAAAGTGATAGAGGAATATTTACAGGAACAGTGCGTATATACGGATATTAGGGCGGCTTTTTTATAAAGTTATCTTAACAGTACAATGGTTACTGTAATGTGCATTCAAAGAAGGCGAGGGTGTTTTGCACCCTCCTTTTTTGATATAATGCTAGCTGACTTTCGTTTTAGGCGCTGATAGGGCGTGTGCCGGAAGGACTGCGGAGCTGCCGCATCCGCCGGCAGGGCATTAGAGGAACGGAGGATCCGTATGGACACAATATCAAAAAATAAGAAGACCGGCGTGTGGTTCATGTGGATGTTTGTGGGCGCGGTAATCCTGCTTATGCTTTTTATTGTGTATGTAACGATAAACAGGAGTAAGAGGGAACAGGCGTATCAGGCATCTGACCTGCTGATCGATCAGGTGCGGAATGTGCTTGATGCTAATGAACGCAAGGAACAGTCACTCACGGACTCGCTGAAAGAAAGCTATACTTCGAAGGCGAAAGCTGTTGCTTATGTTATCGACAACATTCCGGAAACAGAGTATGACATTGCAGAACAGATAAGGCTTGCAAAACTTATGTCAATAGACGAGATACATCTTTTTACTGCTGAGGGCGAGATTTACAGTGGGACAGTTCCGGCATACTATGGCTATACGTTTGATTCCGGTGAACAGATGGAGTACTTTAAGCCTATGCTAAACAACAAGGCGCTCTCCATGTGCCAGGATGTTACTCCTAATACAGCTGAGAGCAAGCCTATGATGTATGCCATATGCTGGAATGACAGCGGTACCCGCATGATACAGATAGGCATAGAACCGAGACGGCTGATAGAAGAAATGCAGAGCAATGCTGTGTCGGAAGTAGTAAATAATATACCGGCATATGAGGGTGTAAATATACTTATTGCGGATGCAGAGACTCAGGAGATACTGGGGGCCACAGTGAACCGTCATGTGGGAAAAAAGCTGTCCGACCTCGGAATAGATACAAGCGGTATCAGCGATGAGAGTGTAACACATTTTTCTGCAAAGGTAGACCACAAAGCTTCCTACTGCGCAATGCAGAGGATGGGCAATTACAACCTGTTGGTAGTGCAGGAAAAGGAAGAAGTTAACAGGGAACTGCCATTTACCATGATGCTCATATTTGTCTATCTTATGATAGCAGCAATTTCACTGGCTGTTGTGGTAAGACGTATGACTGCCAGAAGGGAACGACTGATAGCAATATCAGAAAGGGCAGTGGCTGCGAATGAGGCAAAATCCTCGTTCCTTTCCAACATGTCACATGAGATCCGCACGCCTATAAATGCAATCCTTGGCATGAATGAAATGGTGCTGCGTGAAAGCTCTGAAGAAGACATAATTACATACTCTCAGAACATAAAGACTGCGGGAAATACACTTCTTGGCATTGTGAACGATATCCTGGATTTCTCGAAAATAGAAGAGGGTAAGATGCAGATAATTCCTGTGGATTATGATCTTTCCTCCATGCTTAATGACCTTGTCAATATGATAAAGATACGTCTTGATGCCAAGGAGCTGAAGCTGCTCCTGGATTTTGACGAAAATACACCTAAGCTCCTTCACGGTGACGAGATAAGGATAAAGCAGATAATAACCAACATTCTTACCAACGCTGCTAAATATACGGAACGGGGAAGTGTTACCTTTAAAGTATCCTACGATAGGATTCCATCGGAGCCTGGCAGCGTAATGATCAGAGTGTCGGTGAAGGATACTGGCATAGGCATAAAGCAGGAGGATATGGAGAAGCTTTTCTCGAAATTTGACCGAATCGAGGAAACCCGCAACAGAAATATAGAAGGAGCGGGGCTTGGAATGAGCATTACCAAAGGACTTCTTGAAATGATGGGAAGTACGCTGGAGGTAAACAGCGTCTATGGAGCAGGTTCTGAATTCAGTTTTGCCATAAAACAGACGGTTGTAAAATGGGAGCCTTTGGGCAATTATGAAGAGGCTCAGAGGAAAAAATTGGAGGAAATTAAGGAGTACAGACAGAGGTTTGAAGCTCCGGATGCAGAGATACTGGTGGTGGATGACAACCGTATGAACCTTATGGTGTTCACCAGACTGTTAAAACAGACGAGAGTAAAGATCGACACTGCTTCCGGCGGCGATGAGGCCACAAAACTCATACTGTCAAAAAAATATGATATTATTTTCCTTGACCATATGATGCCGGGAAAAGATGGCGTTGAAGTGCTTAAGGAATTGAAGGGCAATACCTGTTATCCGAATATGGAAACTCCTTATATATGCCTTACGGCAAATGCAATTACAGGTGCAAGGGCTGAGTATATGGATGCTGGATTTGATGAATATCTTTCAAAGCCGATAAATCCCAGAGAACTGGAGGATATGCTGATCAGGTATCTGCCGGTGGAAAAAATAAAAGGGGATGCTGAAACCATATCTTATAAGCTGCAAGTCGGACAGCCGGTAGTGAAGGAAAAGCGTGTTGGTAATGAGAGACCGGAAGAAGAATCCGGCATTCCTGAGGAACTTTCAGGTCTTGAATATGCAGGGGTTGATGTCAACAAGGCTCTGGAGTATGTTGAAACGGTAGAAAATTATGTGCAGATACTGGGAATGTATCTGGAATCGGCAGAAGAAAATGTGGCAGATCTCAATAAGTTTTTTGATGAAGGAGACATAGAAGAGTACTGTGTAAGGATCCATTCCGTAAAGAGTTCTTCCTATACCATTGGTGCGGATGCACTGGGAGATGCAGCCCAAAAACTTGAGGAAGCGGCAGGCAGGGGAGATGCGGACTATATAGCAGAGCATCATGATGCATTTCTGGATGAGTATATAAAATTAAAGAAAATGATTGCCAATGTGCTTTTTCAAAGATGAGATTTGTCAGTAAACGATTTACTGACAGTTGTTTCTTTTGGCAGTGGCTGGTTTTACAGCCGCTGTCAGCTTATATCTGTTCTTAATATCAGTTCTTATATCAGTTCGGAAAATAAAGTTCTTGACATTTACCATTGTTGAAAAGTATAATAGTCGAGCATGCGCAAATGTATGTTTTTTTCGTTTGCACACAGCTTATGTTAAGTCAGAAAGGAGATGAATCAGAATGCCTACATTTAACCAGTTAGTAAGAAAGGGACGTGAAACTTCGGTTAAGAAGTCTACTGCACCTGCACTGCTCAAGGGTGTTAACTCTCTTCACAAGAAGGAGATCGCTACAAGCTCACCTCAGAAGCGTGGTGTTTGTACAGCAGTTAAGACAGCAACCCCTAAGAAGCCTAACTCAGCTCTTCGTAAGATTGCCAGAGTTCGTCTTTCAAACGGTATCGAAGTAACAAGCTACATCCCCG
>CAMOJK010000065.1 GCA_946616835.1 uncultured Lachnospiraceae bacterium | reverse complement strand
TACGAAATCATCACAAATACTCTGTATTCTCCGGTTCTTTAATTCTATCTGAGTAGTCAAATAAATATTTGTCAATCAACCAGGGCTCATTTATAAACAAAGGTGCTTTTCCTATACTTGCAACTTTTCTTAAGCTCACAGTTAAACTCAGGTTTAATGCTTCTCTCGATCTCATATGTATAATTTGTGGTAAGAACAGCATCAAATTGACATTCCAGAAGATTTCTTATGATTGCCGTCTGCTCCGGAGAATTTACCTTGTCATTGATCAATTCTTCTGCCAACAGCGCTATTCCTTCATCCACATTATCTTCAGTCATCAATATTGCCTGTAAAGACAAAGAAAGATTCTCTATGTTCTCCTTCTTTTTACCCTCAAAGGAATTACATGACATCTTCCCCAACAGGTCGCCCCATTTGGCGGTGACAAGTATTCTATTTTCTTAAGTGAATTGTTGAAATTCATATTATTGTATTTTTCTTCCAGTAATCTTTTCTAATACGCCATACAAGAGAAAATCTCTTTTTTATTAAATACGGCATTTTTTTATTTCGGTCTCCTTGTAGTAGTTGTCATTTTCTCTTCATAGCACTCATAATACTGTCAATATTTTTCTCGGTCAGATACCCTGACGGAAGCTTTCCCTTCCCCTTCGGGTATTTTAATTTTTCCTTATTTTTGCTTTCTTCTACCAGTAAATATGTGAAAAATCGCTCCCAACTGAAATATTCCCTGCTTTCAATATGATCTACCGGGCTTTTGAGAATATCTCTCACTCTTTCGTTTCCATCAAAAATCGCAGACTTTAATATCAGCCATTCAAAACTCTCAGGCAGGAAAAAATCAATAGCTTTCCCGCTTAGTGCCCCATATCGTGATAACCTCTGTATCTCAGCTCCCAGAGCTGCCGCATCTGCAATAACAAGAATCCTTTCTTCACTGCGTTTTTCTAACACAGAAAGAATATTACTCTTACCATTTGCAGACTCACATTGTGTCCCTAGTCCCTCCGCTGCTTTCTTAAAAAACTGAAAACCGGATTTCGAGTCTTCAACAATGATCAGATCATACTGCGCTGCAGTTATATCATTTATTGTAAGTTTGTTATATATCTTTTCAATTCTGGGCTTGCGATCATTCTTAATGATCTGCTTAATTGCATCTATACTGTATGCAATCTGTGGCAGAGGCTCTCTTGTGATCAATACATAATAGTTATCTGTATGGGTAATTGCTTTTGCAAAGCTGTATTCATTTAGAAATTTCGTACTTTCGTCGACAAAAACAACGCTGCTCTTTGTTCTTTCCAGAATTACATCCCAGTTGTTTCCATCCAGAACAATGCACGGCTTGTCACATTTTAAGGTGATCCCGCTCGCTTTCCCCTCTTCAGAATACTGCCTGACCATATTTATCAGTTTCGTCTTTCCTGTTCCGCTGTCACCGGTTATTATGGTTACATTTCTCTCGAGGTCGAACTTAAAACCTATGTGTCTGTTTTTGACTGAGAATGAGATCTTACCCTTCATCTATGGATTCTCCCCTCAGATAATGATCTGCAAGCATCAAAAATTCTATAGGATCACTCACGACTTTCCGCCTTCTGTCATTTATCACTTTGACAGAAAAATCATTTCCGAAATCCATTGCATGATGCAGGGTAACTTTTATGTCCCTATTTTCTGCTAATTTAAGAAGGTATTTTGCGCAATTATCACCGCAATTTGAAATATTGAAGACCTTATTAGGCATGTTTTTGATCAACAATAAGGTCTTTACTCCCGCAGAAAGCTCCGTAGAGGGAAATGAGCCGAATATATCATTTTTTATCACGTCCGGAGAAACCACTTCTGAATCGTCAATAACACGGATCACTTCACGGGCAAAATCATCCATCACCCAATTCCTGTCATACTGGTTTTCATAAAATATTTCCGTGTTATATATTTCATCCGGAAGATTTCCGAAATATATCCGCAGCAAAGCGTTGCACCTCCGTTTGACGACCTACATCCTGCCATCCAGGAATTTTCCGGTCTCCTTGTGGTGGAATTCCGGCAGCATCTTATTAAAGAGCTCTACCAGCTCTCCTCTGGTCCAGCTACCTTTATCGCGCATAGCACGGATCGTGGCCGTAAAGTACTCCAGATCCTCTTCCTTATATTCAGCCGCCTTCTTAACGATGCCTATAGACGTGAACTTATCCATGTCCAGGTTCTCACCGTCCATGTAGAACTCCTCGAAGTCCTTCTCGCCGGTGGTATCGCTCTTAAAGAAATATACCGGATACTTATGCAGTGCTTTGAGCTCGCTCACCCTTGCCCTGGCCTCATCCTCTGTAGCACATTCCACCGGCTCATAGCCCAGGCTGTTTAAGTATTTAACAGCTATGTCGCTGAAAGTCACGAGATTTAATTCCTCATCAAGCTTAGGGAAGTAGATATCCCTGTTTTCGCCGGTAAGACAGGACAGTATGCACAGCTCACCTGCCTCCTTAGGAGTTACAAAGTATCTCCTTACATCGTTGGGTGCTGCGATGGGCTGCTCCTTTTCCAGACGGCGATTAAAGCCATACAGGAGGCTTCCGTCAGAAAAGGCCACATTTGCGAACCTCGCAGTGGATACAGGCATCTCAAGACTGCGTCTGTTCAGGTAGTGCTCCATTATGCGCTTGGAAGCGCCCATCATATTTACAGGATTTGCCGCCTTGTCCGTGGACACGCAGAAATACTTCTTTGCACCGCACTCCTTGGCCAACACCATGGTAGAATCGGTATTAAAGATATTGGTGTCTATCATGCGCATAAGGGTGTATGGATCCTTTTCCGACCTTACATGCTTTAATGCCGAGGTATTGAATACATAGTCATATCCGCCTATGCGGTCTTTCTGCTCCTTAATGAAGGCCTTAAATATGTCGCTTCCACAGTCTATGGCAAAGGTAGCGAATTCACCGGTTCCATATCCCTTGGATGACCTGATGTCACGCACCAGCTCCACCATATTGTTCTCGCTGATATCCACTACATGAAGTACTTTCGGATCCCTTGCGAAGAGCTCACGACATATAGCGCTGCCTATGGTGCCGGCACCACCGATCACGAGGAAGCGGCTGTTCTTTACGATGTCGCTGATCTCAGACTCGATCTTTCCGAGGTCCTCAACAAATAGCGGTTTAGTGCGCCCAATCAGGGGCAGGATGTTGTCATACATAGTTTGGTTTCTCCTTCTATCAGATTTCCTTCACCCACAGGCCGTGCAGGTTGCAATACTCATATACAGCCACTGCGCTGTCTCCGTCAGCCAGTATAAACTCTGCGACGGGCTTCTCCCCCGGCTTAAGGTACTTAACCTGGCAGCCGTTCTTTGTCTCCAGTGCGATGAACTGGATGTAGTGTGCCTCTATCATGGGATGCTCAACTTCACCAACCTGTACCTTCACGGTATTGCCTTCAACTGTTACTGCAGGCACGTGCTTTTCGAATGCACCGTCAGTTGCTCCGGGCACAAGCTCCTTCATAGGCTCGCCGCAGCATACTATTGGCACTCCGCTATCGTTAAGTTTTGTTATGATATTTCCGCAACGCTCACATCTGTAGAATTCCATGTTTTTTCTCCTTCCTGTTCCTTAATAAAAATATTTTACTACTCTATCCAGCCTGATATACATTAAGGTCAACCTGCAAACCTGCAAGTCTTTGCATTCAAAACACAGTGAATGCAGTATCAAACTTTGTTGGCTTCATGTTTCTATGAATGCTATATTGACTATTAGCTCACTCCACCAGCTCGAAATCACTGGCCGGGTGCTTGCATATCTCGCAGATATAGTCCTCCGGCAAGGTCTCCCCTATATACTCAAAGCCGCAGATCTTGCATCTCCACTTGTGCATTCCGGGAGGGAGCGAGGACTTCTCATCCTTTCCTGCCTCTGCGGGCTTCGGCTTGATATTCTCCTGATAAAAGGTATATGTAGCGGAAGGCGCATCCGAAAGGACTTCCATATCCGTTACCGTTCCGATGAACATAGTGTGGCTCCCCAGGTCGATCTTCTGCTCTACATCCACGGAGATATATGCATTTGTACCTTTTGTGATATACATCAGACCATTTGCCGCACGCTTGCAGTCGGCGAAGCCAGCGAATTTATCCACATCCCTTCCAGACTGGAAACCGAAATGCTTGAACACATCAAAGGATGCTTCCTCGCTGAGTATGGATACGTTGAATTTGCCGGTATCCACTATCATGTCATGAGTGAAATTTGCCTTGTTCACCGCCACGGCTATTCTGTTAGGCTCGCTTGTCACCTGTATAGCCGTATTGGTAATGCAACCATTGTCCTTGCCGTCACGGACTGCTGTCAGTACAAACAGACCGTAGCTTAGTTTAAACATCGCCTTTTTATCCATGCTTGTTACCCCCTTTTATTATATACCAGTACTTTACTCCCACCGCTTGCGTGTGAATAAGTGCCTTCGGTTAATGATTCATTTTATCACTTTTTCCGGGTTCTATCAAACCTATGTGCTTCCGCGAAAGACCACAAAAACAGCCCACACAACAGATCGCCGTTATCACATTTATCCATGCAAAACCGGCTACGGAAAATGGCATTATGTATGAATAATAGAATCCCGCAGTATAGAGGTAAAGAGCCATTACCTGCAGAATCGCCGCAGGGATGATCATTCTGCTATTCCTGAATGCCATTATCAGGGCAAGTATAGCACAAATATAGGCATCTTTCTGATCAGCTCCCGGCATGAAAACTGCAGCAACATATACTAACAGGAAACAGGTCATTAAAATATCACCGCGCGCCTTCGCCTGATCCCCCTCTGCCTGTGACTTTTTATGCTTTAATAATAGCCATATCACAACACCCACAGCCAGTACAAGCACTATCCAGGCCGATGTGACATACAGCGTATCCGATTCATCCTTAAATGCCCAGAAGCTCGGATACATATGATATAGGTATTCCGGTGTAAAATTCCCCTTTCCTGACAACACGAATCCGCCTGCCGATAGTACTGCGATTATGGCAAAGTTAAATATCGAGAATTTTCTTTCATACAAGTACAAAAATACAAGAAACGGAACTAAGAGCAGCATTTTCGGATTAAGCATGCAGGCAATACCGACAACTATGAAGCCAAACGTGTAGTTTGACGCTCCCACCATAAGCACCAGGGCAAACAATGCCAGTGCCGTATATATGGAATTCCCCCAGCCTGCTGCCATACTGTCCAAGAGAACAAGCGGAGAAAAGATCACAGCAATAAAGCTAAGTGTAAACAGCTGAAGCTTTCTTTTTTTATCCGGTATACCGTGACACACGAGCATCCCTGCACACACAGCCATAACATAGTCCGCAGCCGCTGACACATATTTGCATAGTCTTCCTAACAGCAGGCGCCCAAAGATTTCAAAGCCCGGTGTGATACCTGCCGGCTCCACCTTCCTAATGAAAAAACGTACCGCCAGACCGAAAACACTCAGAGTGAATATTGCAAGTATTTCCTTATGGTCATCAAGCCATGAAAGAAGCTTTTTCTCTGTCTCAAAGATTTTACTGTATATGTCACGTATGGCTTTTGCTACATTATTGTTCGAATCAGCTTTTGTATTCCCAGCATCTACCGCCCCATATTCAGCAGCTGGTTCCATATCCCTGAAGATCATTATGCAGTACGCAAGAAATGTAAATACATTAACCAAAGACAACTGCTGCATGTTCATTGGAAGAGTTTCCACACCCAGACATCCGCCATACTGATACAGAACAATAAGCTGCACAGGAATCGCAGGCAACAGCATCCTTCTATTTGCAAAAATAAGTACTATAGCCAGCACCTCATAGAGATAACCGTATCTCTCATGCATACACGGCAGGAACAGTACTGCTATATATGTCAGCAAAAATGCTATATACAGTTGATTTTTAAGTGTGGGAGCCACTTTTCTATAAAGCGTAATCAACATCAGTATTGCCAGAAATGCTACAACAGAGAAAGTGATCATATTTTTGTACCGGTGAAAATCCGGGAAAATAGGGTCATCGCCGAAAGGAATATCCGGAAATATAGTCCAGAAGCTTGGGTATTTCAACCACAGCTGACCATAAGAGCCCGCTTGTGAAAGATACACCTTGAACACATCAAGGATAGTGCGCCCCGCTACCATATTTGGAATGCATGTCAGCACCATCACTACAGGCACCAGTACAAAATGCAAAATGCTATACCGTCTTCTCCAGAAATATACGAAGAGGAAGAAAGGTACTATAAATATTGCCTGAAGTTTAAAGGAAAAGGCCAGACCAAGAAAAATGAATGCCCGGGGGTATTTTTCCCTAAGCAGAAAGACCAGCGACCAGATCACAAAGGAACTGTATATGCCGTCGCACTGTGCCCAGGCGGCTGAATTCATCACTACAGTCATGGAAAAAAGTATAAGTCCATATGCGATTACAGCACTGTTAAGGGCAGCTTTTTTGGTAGATTCCTGTGCTTGATTTCCGTACTGCGCCCTGACAAGGTCATATACCAGCACAGCCACCCCTGCTGCCAATGAGTAATCAAATACGCAGGAAAGTATTTTATACTGGTACAACGGTTCCACAGGGATATATGTCATCAACGCGATAAAGAACTGATATACCAGGTTGTAGTCACCAACCTGGACATTTAGTCCCTTTAATCCGCCAAGTGACTTTCTCGTCTCGAACCAGGGAAGGAGATAGCCCATAGCATCGTGGCTTAAGACATCACGGAAAGAATACCTTATCACAATTCCAAGAATGGATAGGATTACGATAAGGATAGGGATTATATTTTTTTCGCACCAGTCAAGGAGGTTTTTCTCGATTTTCGTCATTTTCTCATTCTCCTTCTTTCTCCCCATATTTCTGCATAAACTCATCATGGTCCTGATATACATATACTAAATAATTGCTATTTTCAAATACCGGTTTTTCCTCGAGGCACCACAACACCGGATATGCATCATCGTACTTTGACATAACCACAAAGAAAGGTGCTGCCGGATGGTTGGTCAGATGAGACTTTTTCTGCAGCCACGGTAAAACATTCAAATAATCCAGGTTTTCTTCAATTACCCACATCTCTATTCTTCCTTCCGACAATTCAGTAACCGGGTTTGCCGTCGACCATGTGGAATATCCGTTTGACAGACCATTATCTTCCAGATACTCTATCACTTCCGGAAGTTCATCAGATTTCGGTGAATACTTGTATATTGAATACATCCGATGAGAGCTCAATAACAGTGCGCCGTAAAAACAGCACACCGCAACAGCTTTTATCCAGCGGTCCGTGGATTTAAAATTTTCTATTCCTGAAAATGCCCAGGGTATCAACAGGATAGTTACCGGGTAAAGATAACGTGCTGATAGATACTCACCCTTCATGGCAACCGAAAACAAAGCTGCAGTGAGTAAGGCACAAACGATATATATGTAAAGAAATTCCGATGCCTTATTGGCATTCTGTATTTTAAAATTTACAAAGCTTATAATTATTGCCGCCAGAATAACGAGACTTATAAAATTACCACATAGCTTATAAATATCGACCTGTCCCTCTGCATAGCCAAACCCTCTCATCACCTCAGCAACAAAATCTGACAAATTAATCAGCTCAAACTTGCCAAAATTTATTTCATGTTTTTGAAACATGTATATCCTATGCAGTATTTTATCATTGACCAGGAACCCAAGAATCCCCGATGCTGACACGGCTATTACTGAAATATAATCCGATAGTGTAAACATCTTTTTTTTGCTGATGTATATAACAAAAACAGCAATCAGCAGCGGAATATATAGGAAAAGAACAAGCCTGGGACCTCCCAAGCCCGTCAGAACAGACAACACTATCGCAAAAACCAAAAGCACAGCTCTTTTTTTCTTGCTGTCAGAATTCAATATCTGCATTACCAATGCAGCAGTCAAAAAAACTGTAGCTATATGTGGGATATAATACAGACCATAAATAATGTAATTGTTATAATCCGCCGAAAAAGGAAGTGCAAAAATTAAGCCCAGCAGCGGATAATGTTTTATCCCCATGGATTTTGCTAAAATGATCACACTGAAAATCAGGATAACAACTAAAACCGCTGCAGAAAGAATTCTGACAGTATGCCAGTCATGAGTAAAATGGAAGAAAAAAGAAAAAACTTGAGGAACATTAAGCACCCTGAGTTCAGTAGAGAACATCCAGTCTTTTGCTATGATGCCCCACTCTTTTGAGAGGATTTCTCCCTCCACCAACTCTGCTGAAAGATCACCATCCAGCCATCTATCAACATACTTGTCCATAAACCAAATATGGTGAATGAAAGCAGCAAATAAGACTGCAAACTCAGGAAGCAGATATTTTTTTTTCCATACTCTATCCTTCATACCGCTTGATTATAGCATAATTACTATTTATACGCTATTTTACATTTATTTCTCTTTTTAATTGACGCAGACATAAAAAAAGATTAACATATGTGCCGAGGTCATTCATATGCATTTACTGTATAGTACTATAATATCCCCCATAGAATACATCATAGAGATAATCTACGTCCTCATGTACAAATACATGGGGAACCCTGCCTACGCAATCTTCGGGGTGAGTCTTACGGTAAGTTTTCTCGTACTTCCCCTTTACCTAAGAGCTGATGCCATTCAGGAAGAAGAATCATTGCGACAAAAGAATATGGCTTCAAGAATCAGCCACATAAAAAAACATTTTCACGGTGATGAACAATACATGATCATTTCTGCATTTTATCGTGAGAATAACTATAAACCTATATATGCATTGAGGAGCACTTTATCCCTCCTCCTTCAGATTCCATTCTTTTTGGCAGCCTATCATTACCTGTCCAACCTTGACGTCCTAAATGGTGCACCGTTTTTAAACATAAGCGACCTTGGATCAGAAGACGGGATGATTCCCATTGGAAATGGTGTAAATCTGCTTCCTATTCTAATGACTGTGATCAACATGACTTCAGGTTTCATATATACCAAAAACAAACCATTGAAAGAAAAATTACAGGTTTATCTGCCGGCAATCCTCTTTCTAGTCCTTTTATATCACAGCCCTTCCGGTCTGGTCATATATTGGACAATGAACAATATTTTTTCATTAATAAAAAATTTCGTAATGAAAAATATCAAACAAAAGAAACTCTTTGTAAAAGCAATACTCTGTCTTATCGGTCTTTTATTACTGATCTATACTATATACAGAGGTGTCCTTTCCGAAATGCTGGCAGTCCACAACAATGAAGGAATAATATTTTTCATTGCATTTCCGTTATGTCTGATGCTGCCGCTGCTTTTTAGTTTTGTCCCTGCAAAATTATTGAGATTACATTTTGAAATGGTTCATGATACTTCAAGTTTTATACAAGCAGAGCTCTTCCTTGTTTCTTTTTTAGGACTTATGATTCCTTTGACAGTGATATCCTCCTCTGCACAGGATTTTATTAATCTCTTCCACTATAGATCCCCCCTTTACTATGTCCTGAATTCTTTTTGTGTCTTCGCCGGATTATTCTTCATCTGGGGAACCGTAATATACAGAATGATGAACGAAACAGGGAAAACTTGTTTTTCTTTATTGCTTTTTTCACTTAGTATACTAGCATCCGTCAACTATCTCTATTTCAATGCTGACATGGGGAGCTGCGGAACAAGAATTAATTTCGGTAATGAACCATATTTCACATCAGCTATGAGATATGGAAATGCTATACTGCTTGTAATCTTACTCATCGCTTGCATCTGGCTTTGGTTTAAGTTTCGACCTGCACTTAAAATGCTCCTGATTACCATGACATTAGTGTGTCTTTTTATGTCTGGAAGGATGCTTATTACAACATTCAAAGACATAAAAACCGCTAAAAATCTGGACAGCTTTAGTAATGAGAATCCGGAGTTCCACCTAAGTAAAAACGGTAAAAATGTAGTGGTCATCATGCTTGACCGTGCAATAGGTGCTTATACACCCTTCATTATGGATGAAAGGCCTGAGTTGTTGGAAGCATTCGACGGTTTTATTTTTTATCCGAATACTGTTTCGACCGGTCTTACTACCAATCATGGGGCTCCAGGGCTTTATGGCGGCTATGATTACACAACCGAAGCATTGACTGTCCGATCTGATGAACTCATGGCGACCAAACACGACCAGGCCCTTCTTCTCATGCCAAAGCTGTTCACAGAAAACGGCTATAAAAGCAGTATCGCAGATGTACCCTATGCCAATTACTCAGAAATTTCCGACATGTCACTTTTTGATGAACTGAACAATACTAATGCTTTCCACTACAGTGGACGCACTATTGACAAAGAAACTATAACAAGTGCAAGAACACTAACGGAACGCAACCTATGTATCTACAGTATATTCAGATGTGCGCCAGCATTATTGCAGGACAATATTTATGATCATTCAAGATATCTCTCTCTCGAAAGAGGTGCCGGATATTATGATGAAAATTTTACCTCCGCCTATATGGGACTGAAGAATCTCGAAAAATATACAACTTTTGACGAATCCGGAGACAGGCTGATGATATATTGTAACAACCTTACACACGAGCCTTACGAACTCGATCCGGAAACCTATTCGTTCTCCAAAGAATTTGATCATTTTTATCCCGAAGATTACCTACACAGAAACATAAATGGTATTAATATGGATCTAACTGTTGATAATAACCTTGGACTTGCAAATTATCAGGTAAATGTTGCCGCATATATTCTGCTCGGCAAATGGTTTGACACACTTCGCAAAGAAGGTGTTTATGACAATACTCGAATAATAATAGTTTCTGATCATGGAATGCCCGGATTAACCGGCCAGTTCGATAAACTTGAATTTAATGTCGAAAATGACGATGTAAATCTACAATATGCAAATTCACTATTAATGGTAAAAGATTTTAATGCCAAAGGTTTTTCAGTAAATGAACAGTTCATGACAAATGCTGATGTACCTGCTATTGCAATGAGTGGACTAATCAATGAACCAGTTAATCCCTATACGGGAAATCCTATTGACACAAACGGAAAGAAGAACGGAATAAATATTTTCTGGTCAGCACATCATACAATAGATGAAAAGTTTTTTCCCGAGAGCAACGATGATCCATGGTATCATGTGGTCAACGACTGTAGAGTGGAAGAAAACTGGAGTAAAGCTAACATCTCAGAATAGATTTATATAGAGCCTTATTTGATATTGTCAGACATTGCCTCATATATTTTCATTAGCAGCTCATAATTTATCTCTTCGCTATACTTTTCCTCATATGTTCCTCTTGCGTTTCGTAACAGTCCATCTCGATCCAGCTTTTCAAATCTTTCAACAGCCTCACACAATCCGGCTACGGTATTCTCACATTTTGTACCTGTCACACCATCCTTTACCAATTCAGCAGCGTTTCCGATGTCATTAGAGATAACGGGAATACCGATGGAAAACGCCTCAATCACATTCATGCCGAATGTTTCATACCACTGGGGACAGATTACAAGGGCTTTTGCTTTTGAGAGAAGTTTCATTGCATCTGCATGTGGAAGCTGTCCGGCAAGGTAGATGTTAGTGATGTGGTGTTTTTTCAGATATTTACGGATTGCGTCCTCCTGCTCACCGGTGCCTGCCATTACAAGAGTTTTTCCATTTCGAGCAAAAGCTTTCACAATATTATGTGTACCTTTGATATGTTCAAGACGTCCCAGGGATAAGTAGTACTTTGTATCTTTTAACAGACCTATAGCATATAGAAGTTCATCCAATTTAGCATCTGAAAACTCTGCTGCGCAATTGGCAATATCTTTATCAGTAAATGCCGACGGTTCCGGCGTAAAATTTGGTTTGACATGTATATGAGCGGCCGGTATAAGAGCCCGCCTGCCAGCATTGAGGCTCTGCATTTTTTCCTTATTAAAGTCCGTCAGACATATGTAATGAACCTTCCCCCATATACCGGACATCTTCTGCAGTTGCAGGCTAAGGACTACCGCTGCGGTCTGCAGGTGGCTGCCACGATAGCAGGCGTGGGATATGGCAGGGAGGTAGCAGTTTTTGGCACTCATACTGTTGCCTCGAGTTGATGCTTTCCTGACTGATTTCACGGTGTTTTTTCCACAGCTGCACTGACAACAATTACTGCTCAAAGAATCAGCATTTTTCCCACATACGCAACTGTCAGCAACACTGCGTCCACATGAATTCGGACAATTTATACACTCCTCACATATATGCCTATTCCTATATAGAGTCGCACCGGGGCATACCATGCGGAAATTATGCAAGGTCTGCACCACCGGCACTCCCATATGCACAGCAGCATAAAAGACTGACGGGCTGATACGGTGCACTGTATTGTGGACATGCACTACATCAATTTTCTTTTTTCTGATCAGGTGGCATATATCCCTGTAAACCTGTACGGAAAAAAAACTCTCCATATACATCAGTGCTTTCTTAAATTTGCCACCTTCTGAAAGCTCTGAATTGTTCCTGATGTACAGAATCACTTTATGCCCATGCTTCCTAAGCATGGCAGTTTCATTTTCTACTACCACATCTTCTCCGCCGGGAATCTGATATTTGTTATGTACGATTAAAATATTCATATGTGAAGTTTACTTCCCAAAAAACCTCGCCAGCGGCTCTACCGTAGCATTTAAATTCACTATGGCCTCATTAAGTGTCTCCAGGTCCACGGAATTCAGGCGTTCCATACTCGCTGACAGGTCGCCTGTAGCCTGAATCGTGAGATTATTGAGATTCTCAACCGTGCCACCAAGGTCCGCTTCATTCAATTCAGCAGTAAGCTGCTCCAGATTTTTAAGGGACACCATGGTGCTGTCATAAATGGTGTTGATCTTCGGGACTGCAAACATTACAAATCCCACCACTACTATCAGCATTCCTCCGGTAAATATCGCACTCAGCATTGACATCAGAAAAGAAAGCTTCTGGTATTTCAGTTGCTTTTTCTCAATCAGGGCAGCCTGCCTGTTGTATTCCTCTACGTTCTGCCTGTGTGTTGCCTCTTCTGCACGTTCTTGTGCGAGCTCCTTATCAGATTCCGGTGCTGTCGGGGTGATATTAATGTTTTCTTCCATTGTTAAGTTGCCTCTTTCTATTTTTTTACGTGCCCGGTATTCCAGGCCGCTCATAATTAAGTCCACGATATAACATCCGTAAATGTTCAAAATTTATATAGAAATCTTACTCTACCGTCTTCACGAATTCCGCTCCGAGCTTGACCTCTACAGTCCGGTTCATAAGCTGAACCTCTATGCCCACGAGGCGCTGCCGCCTGTCGACCCACTTGATGACAGACTCCTGACCTTTCAGCGGGCCGTCTGTGATCATTATCTTTTCACCTTCATAATGACCTCTGGAAGGCCTGATGACATGGTCCTCACCGCCTATACGCTTTAAAAACTCCTCTTCATCCTTGTAGATAGGCACTATCGTCTCCCCCACCTGAAGAAGCTTGGTCAGGTCGGGGATTTTTCTGATGCGTACTCTGAAATCCTCCACATCCTTCACATCAGCAAATATGTAATTCTTGAAAGCCAACTCCCTGTGCGCAGTCCACTCTTTGCCAGTACGGCGGAGTTTCTCCACATACATAACAAATACTTCCTCGTCTTCTTTAAGGAACCTTTTGCACTGTCTTATAATTTCTTCTTCATGGTGGGCTCTCACCCACATCACATACCACATGGCATGACCGTCCCGGATGAATTCTGATAAACTCTCCGCAATTAATATTTGCAGAAAATCAACTAACCTGGATATTTTATCATGTTTGTATAGTATATGCCAATAAGAGGGAACGGAAAGCCGCGTAAATGCCGCGTAAAGTTATTGTTTGATAGAAAAATAAACATTGCAGTTAACAATTATGGTATAATCTCTTCTACAGTCACTAAGGAGACACTACCCTACAAAATACTATGAAAAATAAGATCCGGCAGGAGGGTCGCCTCCTATTGTTTTGCATTATCGCTGAAACAGCAGCCTTCACTCTTGCGCTGTTGTTTCGTTACGTGGTATTGAATTCATTCTATTGGAATCCTGAAAGAGATTACGATTTCTATAAAATGTTTTCAGTTATCGTACTGGCTTTTTATTGTGCAGTATTTGTACTCCGCCAAAAAAGACGTCCGGCGGTATGGGAAATGAACGGATACGAGCACTTAATCGAAGTATTCAAGCAGCACATTTCCCTGCTGATATGTCTGATAATCTTCCTTTACTTTATACGAAGTTCCCAAAAGATATCCCGAACAGTAATGGTATTTCTCGCATTCTATGGAATTACTTTCGATCTGATAGTCCGCTCTTTCTATGGGAAAATCATGAAAAAAAAGTCTGCCTTAGAAAAAAAAGAAAAGCAGATATTGCTGCTTTCCATGGAAGATGAAGCCGAATATCTTGCATGGGCTATCGAATATTATGGTTACGACAATAAAAAGAAAGATATACAGACAGATTGCAAGGTAACAGATACAGTATCTTTTTCCGAAAAATCAGATGCAGAAAAACAGATAGCAGATCTGCAGGTCGGACAATGGGATATGATACATCTGTCATCAAGAGCTGCAAAATTTCTAGGGAAAAACGCTCTAAAACAGCTTGAGAACCTGGGCACGCCTGTCTGCCTTGAGCTGGCTGCGGACATTACGGAATATAATGCTGGTGAAATAATCAACGAGGGCGGCAAAGCCTCAGTCTGTCACTCCCTGCTTACACAAAAGTGTCGTGTACTCGGTGTGGAATATACTACAACCGTCCTTTCGGATGCAGCAGCATACCTGATCAGCCACGCAAAGGAGCTGAGCGGGAAATATGTATGTTTCTCCAATGTACACACAACCGTCATGGCGGCTGACGATAAGGAATACTGTTCAATCCTGAACGGCTCTGCCGCAACATTTCCTGATGGGAAACCTGTGGCAGACAAGATAAGAACACAGGGATACTTCGAAGCAGAACGCATTGCCGGGCCTGATCTGATGTCTGAACTGTTCCGGCAGAGTGAGGGCACAGAAATGAAGCACTTTTTCTACGGATCTACTGAAAAAACCCTTGATTCCCTGAAAAAGCAGCTATCAGAAAAACATCCTTATATGAAAATAGCAGGGATGTATTCCCCGCCCTTCCGTGAGCTTACCCCTGAAGAAGATTCAAAAATCGTAGACCTCATCAATAATAGCGGTGCGGATTTTGTATGGATCGGTCTGGGTGCACCCAAACAGGAAAAATGGATGGCTGCACACCGTGACCGGATAAAGGGCGTTATGCTTGGTGTGGGAGCCGGTTTCGATTTCCATGCCGGAACCGTAAAACGCGCCCCCCTTATCCTGCAGAAACTGGGATTTGAATGGCTGTATCGTCTAATCCAAAATCCCAAACGGCTATTGAAACGTTACCTTGTCACCAATACGAAATTCATATTGTACACTACTTTCAGAAAAGGCTGACTCCGGCGTAAGTATTGATTCCGGGTAGAACTGTAGACCTTATGGGACGAAAGAACAAAAAAATAACCGCCCCTATTTTGTCAAACATCAGCAGCGCTCAAAAAATTCCCCAGCATCTTCTTTCCCTCCGGTGTCAGTATCGATTCCGGGTGGAACTGCAGGCCGTATACAGGATATTTCTCATGCCTTACTGCCATAACTTCACCGTCATCTGCCCTTGCTATGACCTTCAGCTCTGACGGCAGGGTGCTTTCATCAGCCACGAGAGAATGATACCTGGCCACCGGAGTTTTCTCAGGGCAATCCTTAAAAATCGGCTGCGCAGTATCCAGATCAGTCAGTGACTGCTTGCCGTGCATAAGCCTTGAGGCATAGGTTATCTTAGCTCCAAAAGCCGCACATATTGCCTGGTGTCCCAGGCAGACACCCAGAATGGGAATATCCTTGCCCAGCTCCTTTACTGCCTCGATGATGATACCCGCATCCTCGGGGCGCCCCGGTCCCGGCGAGATCACGATCTTGTCCGGATTAAGCGCCCTGATCTCCTCAACGCTCATTTCATCATTTCGTATCACTTTTATATCAGCCTTCAGCTCCCCCAGGTACTGGTACAGGTTATATGAAAAGCTGTCGTAGTTATCTATAAGTAGTATCATTGTTCCTCCTTTTTATGCATCAACAATTACACGAAGAGCATTTGCTCTGGCGAATTACCCGATGTGATCACCTGAACACCAGGGCCGTTTTGCAGCATCAATGTTCAGTTGAAATAAACATCAGTGAGCATTTATTTTCGACATCACTCCTCTACTTCCTGTGCTAACCTCAACGCCGTTAGCGACGCCATGGCCTTATTCATGCATTCCTCGAACTCCTTCTCCGGATCGGAGTCAGCCACGATTCCGGCACCGCTCCTTACGAAAGCCTTCCCATTCTTTTTATAAACAATCCGGATGGCTATGCATGTGTCCATATTTCCGGTAAGATCAATGTAGCCTATAGCACCGCCGTATATGCCACGCTTATTGTTTTCGAGCTCACCGATAAGCTGGCAGGCCCTTATCTTCGGCGCACCGGAAAGTGTTCCTGCCGGAAGCACTGCCTCGATAGCATCCAGGGCATCCTTATCTTCCCTGATCTCACCCCGTACCGTTGAACCGATGTGCATCACATGCGAAAATCTCTCGATACATCTAAGCTTTTCCACTTCCACTGTTCCGAACCTGCTTATCTTCCCCAGATCATTCCTGCCCAGGTCTACCAGCATGTTGTGTTCTGCCAGTTCTTTCTCATCCGCAAGCAGCTCCTTCTCAAGCTGCTTATCCTCTGTCTCATTCTTCCCCCTAGGCCTTGTGCCGGCCAGCGGGAAAGTGTGCACCACGCCGTTCTCA
>CAMOJK010000064.1 GCA_946616835.1 uncultured Lachnospiraceae bacterium | reverse complement strand
CGCATCCTCGCGGAGCGTTATAGTAAGCGCAATTATTTATTGCGCTTACTATAACTAAAACTTCCCACATCGTGTAGTCTTGACGAAGGGCATCACCGTCAGTCAGGCTGCCGATGTGAGGAAGTCGGTGGTATACAACAAGTGGAAGGTTCAAGTCCGGCAGGTTATGAACAGCCGGATGAGTGAGGGATGGAGTATGGCCAGACGGGGCGGAGCAGTAGAATTAAATGAATTACTGGTTAACCTTTTTAACCGTGTGATGAATGCGGAATCCAAAGCGGTCATTACTGAGGAATTTCGCGATATCTCGAATAATGACATGCACATTATGGAGGCTATCGGCGTGAAAGAACCTCAGAATGTATCCACTATCGCCGGCAAGCTTTTTGTGACTGTAGGCACACTTACGGTCAATATGAACAGTCTTGAGAAAAAGGGATACATAGTGCGGACACGCAGCACGGAAGATAAGCGTGTAGTTCTGGTTACTCTTACTGAAAAAGGCAGAAAAGCATTTTTCCATCACAGGGATTTCCACAAGGCCATGATACATGCGGCAGTCAAAGATCTGGATCCGGATGAGATGAAAGCACTGATCAATTGCCTGAACAAACTGAGTGTATTTTTTGAAGGAAAACAGAATGAATAACCGGCACACGGTGTGGGAAGTTTTAGTCAGTTAATTATCTAACCATATTGTCCGAAATAAATACTACAGGAGTATTCCTGTAGTATTTTTTTAATCTGATATAATGAAACCATGGCAGTAAATGACAATTGTGGGGTGTACATATGAACGGCAACGAAATCGGCAGCATCATACAGCATAACAGGAATGGCAATAATTACAGCGCAGATGCACTGACACACACATTAAATAATGCAAATAAGATAAAGGATCATGAGGTTGTCGCAAAGTCCGGTGCCGCAGGCTTTACCCTTAATATAGGGGAGGGCATGGGGCAGGGAATGATGCCGCTTACGGATACTGATAAGAAAAGTGCGGCATCCGCACTGAGACAGGTCACGTCAGGAGTGCCGGAGGATGTAATGAAGGACAGGATGATAGTCATGTCCAATACCATGTCTGACGAAGCGTATAAAAAAGCAGCTGAGAACGGGTATTCCTTAAGTGATATGGATCCGGAAGAAGCGGTTACCATTGCTGATGAGATAAAGATCACGATGGCGAAATCCGGTGTAGTGATAAAGGGCTACAATGATGATCTGACGACGGAGCAGCTTGAAGCTGTTACGGGCAGTGCTGCAATGGCAAATGAAATTTCGGAGAGCCTCCACGCCGCAGGTGTTCCTGCTACGGAATCCAATGTAAAGGATATGAATGAGCTTGTGGATATGGCGGACAGCTTAAAGGCTCCTTCACATGAAGTGAAAAATTATCTTGTGGAGAATGAACTTCCCCCCACTATTCAGAATCTCTATTACGCTGAGCACAGTGTGAGCGGTGCCGCTTCTTCAATGAGGAACTCAGGAAGTGCCGGAAATACTGCCACAGACCGGATGGACAGTGCTATCGACAGCAGCGAGACCATCAAAAAACAGATAGAAAAGATAATAAAATCTGCCGGATTTGAAGCTGACACTGAGAACTATGACCTTGCAAAGCAGATGGTGCATGACGGCCTGATACTTGATGAAAAGAGCTTCACAGCCATGCGGGAACTGCGTGATATGGATTTTCCCATCGGTCGCGAAATGCTCCTTAAGTCCGGTGCAGATGCCATTGCTTCGGGACTAAGTGCCCTACAGGCGGATCCCATTCATGAGGGCTCTCTGATAGAAAGAGCCATAAAGGCAGCGGATGTGGTGGAGACAGGTGCTTTCGATGCAAGGTATGTCCGTGAGCTTGTTGACAGGGACATGCTTCTTAATGTTAGAAACCTTGCTGCAGTCACGGAGGAATTACCTGATATAGCAGAAGCAGATAAAGTTTCCGTAAGCAGTGCATTGACCGCTCTTGATAGTGAGCAGAACGAGTCCGTTCAGGCTGAGTCTCAGGTATTGATGGCGGCTGCTGATAATTCCGGCAGTGACGCCAAGTATATCACTGCTTACCGCCGCATGGAGGAAGTAAGGCTTTCCATGACCGTAGAGGCTAATCTTTCCATTTTGCGGATGGGCGTGGACATAGATATCACCGAGCTTTCAGACCTGGTAGACCGGCTTAAGCTGGCTGAAGCAGAGATAAATAAAAAGAAATTCGGAACGGATGACAGCGCTACAGCTTCCGAAAGAGCTTCTATATATAATGAAACAATGCAGACCGTATCAGAACTGCCGAAACTCCCGGTTTCCGTTATCGGCAGTGTGGTTATTGCAAGCAAAGAGGAGGCACTCTTCAGGGCTGATTACGGGATAAATAATGTCACGCTTGAAGATTTTTCCGCCCGTGGACGTGAGCAGAGGAACCGTTATGAGCTGGCAGGCGAAGCCTACGAAAGTCTGCAGACAGAAGTGAGGGCTGATCTGGGCGATTCCATACAGAAAGCATTTGCACATGCGGACAGCCTCCTTAACGAACTTGGAATAGAGGCAAGCGAAAGTAACCTCCGTGCGGCCAGGGTACTGGGCTATAACCACATGGAGATAAACAGTGAGAATATCGCACTGGTGGATGAGGCCTGCAGCGTTGTTGACAATATAATAGAAAAGATGAATCCGGCGGCCACTCTGGATATGATACGGAGCGGTATCAATCCCATGAAGCTTTCCATGAAGGAACTTGAGCAGCGGCTGGATGCCCTTGAGACCGAGGATACGGGTGAAAGGTACAGCGAGTATCTGGTCCGCATGCAGGACAGGGGGCTTATCACTGATGAAGAGGCTGAGTCCTTTGTGGGAATCTATCGCATGATGCACCAGACAGAGCTTAAGGACGGGGCAGCCATAGGCGCGCTTTTATCTCAGGGCAGGGAAGTAAGCTTTACCAATATCCTTTCCGCAATCCGCAGCAGCCATAGAGCCGGTATGGATGTGTCCGTTGATGATGGCTTTGACGGGCTGGAAAGCAGAATTGATAAAAATATAGAAGTGCAGATAGAGACAGCTTTCAGGCAGGTACAGGCTGAAAGCATGTCTGATAATATAAAGGATGCGGCTGATACTTCCACGCAGATATACAGGGAGCTGGTGGAGAGTGAAGTGATTGCTACTGCTGAGCACATAAGGGGACTCAAGCGTTTAAGGTCAGACCGGGGCGAGGTTTTTGATAATATAAGGAAGATTGCCGCCGATGCAGGCGATGACTGGCTTGTAACTTCAGGTTATAAAAGAGTCCTGGATAACTTTGATAATGAGGACTCAGCCAAGTCCGTGTATAATGAGATCATGAACCTTATGGACGCGGTAGTTAAGCAGTTCTCACCGGGTGAGGGTGAGGACATAGATGTAAGGCAGTACAGTCTGACGATGGCCCAGCTTTCTGTGGCAGGCAGTCTTTCAAAGAATGAATCCTACGAGATTCCCATGGAGATAGAGGGGACGCTGACAGCTGTTACCGTTAAGATCCTGCATGGAAATGGCAGGACTCCTGCAACAGACATTTCACTTAAGACAGAAAAGTACGGTAATATAAGGGCTCATTTTGAGCTGTCTGATGATGGCACAGGGCTGACGGGACTAGCGGTAAGTGACAGAGAGGGTGCGGATATGATTTTTAAGGCGCTTTCCGAAAGACTTATGACCAGGTTTGAGGAAAACGGACTTAACGTCATGGAGTTTAACTTTGCATTCTCGGCACGGACGGATGTTAATTTATCCGGCAGAAATGCCGAAAAAAATAATAACAATATTGATACGGCATCTCTCTACAGGACGGCAAAGACTTTCCTGCAGACTATAGGAGAGGCACAGTAAGAGTTAAAAAGCTGTTTAAGCCCGGGTAATTCATTATAAGGAGGGAGCATGAGAATAAATTATAATGCAAGCGCAATGCATACCAACAAGGCACTTAACCGTACCGATAATCTGATGACGCAGTCCATGCAGCGTCTTTCCTCAGGCTTAAAGATCAATTACGCCAAGGACAATCCTGCGGGACTTGCAATAGCAAACCGCATGAATGCGCAGATAGAGGGATTGGGAGTGGGCTCAAGGAATACCAACGACGGCATCTCCGTGGTGGAAACTGCTGACGGCGCCCTTTCGGAAGTCACCTCAATACTTCAGAGAATGAACGAGCTTGCTGTTCAGGCAGCTACGGATACAAAAACTGATTATGACAGAGAGCTTATCCAGACAGAAATAGAGCAGCTTCAGAAGGAAATCACCCGTATAGCAAAAGATACGGAATTTAACGGTCAGCCACTTTTAGATGGTACCTTTGACCTCAAGGGATACTCTGACAATCCGGATGTTAAAGTAAATTACTATACGGAAGATGTAGATCCCGGGAAATATACATTGAATATAGGAGCTCTCCTCAATGCAGATGGCACTGTGAACCTGGGAGCTCTGGGGCCGGAGTTTCCTAATGTGGGTACTTTAAGCGGAACCGCCGAACAGATTTTTGATCTTAACGGAAATCTTGCGGAAACCAGATATAAGATACTGGGCACCGGTGGATTCGAACTTAATCTTACGGCAGCAGCAGGCGCTTCCGGTACGGTTGAAATTGATATTACCGGTATCGGCGCTATGAAGATCCAGACCGGAGCAAACGAAGGTAACGAGCTGGCAATACAGATCAGGACAGTATCACTGGAAAATATGGGTATCCCCGATGATCCTAAAAATCCTCTGAGAATGGATATGTCTACTCAGGCTGGTGCATCGAAGGCGATAGATGCCATATCCGGTGCTCTGGAATATATCAACAGTGTGCGCTCAAAGCTGGGTGCTTACCAGAACCGTTTAGAGCATAATGAGGCCAGTGTAAAGGTTTCCGAGGAAAATATGACTTCATCCTATTCCAGGATAATGGATGTGGATATGGCTGAAGAAATGACGGAATATACTACACAGCAGGTACTTACCCAGGCCGGCATCTCCATGCTTGCCCAGGCTAATGAAAGACCTCAGCAGGTACTGCAGCTTCTGCAGTAACCGATAAATAACTCTTCTGCATCGGCAATGACCACTTAGCAGTCCCTGCGAAAATGTCGTGTTTTTTGTGGAAGAGGATATGCCAGAGCGTATTAAATTATATAAGCTGGACAATACTAATGTTCTATGGTTGCATAAGAGATTTTGTGCTGCGGATTCTCTTAGCGGTGCCGTAAAAAACGGCGGAAAGAGGAAGTATGACAAGCGAGAAGAAACAGGAATTTATGCTGCGGATCAGCGAAGCCAACAGGAGCCGTATGGTTGTAATCCTTTACGACATGTTTCTTACCTATGTAAAAGAGGCGGAGAACAGCCGTGCGGGTGAAGTATTTACCCTTGAAGACATGAATACATACAAGACCGGCATCAGGAATGCCAAGGCGGTACTCAGGGAGCTGATAGATTCCCTTAATATGGAATATGACCTGGCCCGCCGCACATATCAGATATACCGTTTCGTTGAAAGGGAACTGATAATGGCGGATATCCGCAGGGATCCCGCAGGACTCGGGGAAGCTGAGAAGATAATGAAGAGCTTAAGGGATGCCTATGCCAGCGCTACTGAAGAGGACAGTGCGGAGCCTATTATGAAGAATACCGACACAATATACGCTGGTATGACCTATTCCAGAGGAAAGCTCGCTACAGACAGTGTGGCAAGTGGTACGAACCGGGGATTTTTGGCGTAAAATAAAACCGGGTAAGATATGGGTACGCTATGTAGTTGAAGAAGACGGATTGGTTTACAGAAAGAGCACGGATATTGGATATTGTTTCCTATATCCGTGTTTTTCTTTGTGTAGTATTAACAAAATTTTCGAATTGTTTTCCTTTTTTTTGGTAAAACCCACAAAAATAGTATAAAATTGTCATAATGGTACGCTAAAGTCGGTTTTTATTCGGTTTTGGGTACGATAGGTTGTTTATACTGTAGCAGAAGCAAAAAGTTATTTTGGGCTGCAAAAGGTGAAGCGGAAGGAGGAAGCTTACATGAAGATTTTTAGTCCGAGCAGTAAACAGATTGAGGAAATGCGTGGTGTCTGGGATGACAGCCTGATCGAACAGGTGAACAGCGGTAAATATCCTGCCCGCGTATTTGTGGACGAAGAGGAAAATGAGCTGGTTGCATTATATGTGCTCAGTGTTAACTCTCAGATCGTCAATGTCGTAAATTATTATTGCAATTCGAAGTATGAGGATATGTTCGGAACACATGCTATGGTATTTGATGATATTTTAGATGTGGCTCAGAGCACAGGGATGAATTCGATAGTCGTGCCTGTTGAGGCATTTGGTTATAAAGCACTTGCGGAGTATCTTGAGGATTTCGGTTTTACTAAGGAAAAAATTTCTTCAAAGCTTTCTGCAACTGTTGACAAGGTGGTTTCCTCCATTTACAAGGGAAAAGTACCTGCCGGTGTTAAATCACTTTCCGAAGCAACAAAGGACGAGAAAAAGGCTATACATGAAATAGCAGGTGCCGAGCTTGAAGCAAGCATCAGTATCAATACCATGGATATAGACTTTGATGGTGAGTGCAGCTCTGTTCTTGTGAAAAACGGTGAGGTCGCAGGTTTTGCCCTCTGTTCATATAAGGGAGATTACGTATATCTTGATTATCTTTATATCGCGAAAAAGAGTCAGGCAGCAGGCATGGAAATGCTGGGTGTATCGGCAAACAAGGTTCTCGAAAAATATGGAAAGAAGATAAAGTTCGAGGCATTACTTGCAACCGATGAATCTGAAAAGCTTGCTAAGAAGCTGATACCGGGCGGAAAGTATACGAATTTCACCCTTTATCGTTGGGATATAGCATAAAAACGGAGGACATATAATATGGATTTCAAAGAGAAAGAAAAAAAGGAAAATAAAGAGATCAACGCCCAGAATGAGCAGAAAAACGAGCAGCAGAATGTAGCTAATCAGCCTGTTCAGCAGAATCCTGTAAATCAGGCTCAGCCTATCCAGCAGCAGAATAATAAAGATGCTAAAAAAGAGAAGGATAAGAAGAAAAGCAAGAAGAAGGATGCCAAGGCTATTGAACAGGTAAAGGAAGAGGTGATCCCTGAGGTTAAAGCGGATTCCATGGAGGCTGCTGAGGGTGAATACATGGACTTCCTGCTTAAGCAGAAAGGCTTCCAGAATACCAGCTATAAATACAAGAAGTTCAGTGTGAGCAACAAGCCCGATCTTCTCCGCATCAATAGCTTTATGAATAATCAGCTTCATGAAGAAAATTATCTGGATGTAAGCTGGTCTCTTACCAAGAAGGAATTACAGATGATTCGGGATAAGAGGAGCAAGTGCTGGTTCTTTGCGGATTCAAGAGCTAACAAGCTTGAGAAGAAACTTAAGAAGAATCGAAATTTCCAGATTGCAGCAGGTATGTTTGCACAGCACAGAGAGATTCTTGAAACTGCAGCACAGGAGCTTAAGAGCGGCAAGGAGTCAGAGTTTGAAAAGTTTGGTATGCGTTCATCAAAGGAAATGTATGCCGAAATGACAGAGCTTCTTAAGCAGACATATGTTAAGAGCCAGGCAAAGGCAGCTGTAAAGGGATTCTTTGGCTGGAAGCCTGATAGTGAAGTCAATATGGCATATGTTGCAAAGCAGGCTACAATGAGTAATATTTTCTGTGAAAATAAGCTCAAGGAATTTGCAAATCTCAATATTGTAGCAAACCGTGAAATAGATAAGACAGTCCAGGCCAGGATGCTGTCTTACTGTAAGCTCGGCTATAACAGCAACATGGTCCTGTATGAGTGCATGGAGAATAAAGGACACAAGATGACTGCCAAGCTTAAGGAAGATGCAAAGAGAAGAGCAAGCCAGTTTGAGATGATGCAGTTCTTTGTGGAAAATGCGCATAAGCCTGAATTTTATGAGGCAGGAATAGTTACATGGGGTCAGATGTTCAAGGAGGCCAGTGAAGCGGCTGACTATGCAGGCGCCGGCAATATGGCTAAGGGCGAAAAGAATGCATATTATAACGCTCTCCTTAGCGGTATTCTTACCAACAAGATCCGTCAGGCTAAGATGAAGCTTAACGGCTGGTATGAGCTTAAGGATAAGACTGCAGAGGATGCCCAGATAGAAAATGCAGCTAAACAGGGCGAGAAGAAGGAAGAGAAGAAAGAAGAAGGCAAGCAGGAAGAGAAGAAAGAAGAAAAGAAAGAAGAGGGCAAGAAGGACGAAAAGAAAGCCGAGAAAAAGAAGAAAGGGAAAGAGAAGCCCGATCCTTTCGGAAGAACCAAGGAACAGATCGATTTCGATGCTGAGCTGTCTATGGCTCATAATAAGCTTATTGGATATGGTGAGGAAAGACAGAAGCAGCAGGATGCGATGAAGAAGCAGGAGACATCCGTATGGAAAGCTGTATGGGGCTGCTGCAATACAATGAGCGAAAGCGTGGACGATGACACAAAGCTTGCTGATGAAAGATGGATAAGGGGTGTTACTCACAATGATATTGATCTTATGAAGGATCGTCTTGATGATATAAATAATACTGTTACTAATTTTGTATTCTCAGATGAGATGATGACTGATCCTGAAAGTTATCTCAGGGGCAACCTGAAGGAATACCTGAAGCTTCGCGGATATTTCACAGCATACGAGAAGTTAAGTGACTTAAGCATGTTTGGAGAGACTAAAAAGTACTCTGCAATAGATAATTATTTCTCTCAGGCAAGAGGAAAGTACCTGTGGGTATTTGGCGACCAGCAGACCAGGGCGATCGACAAGAACCGTATTGCACCCTGGAAGGCTTTCCAGGCATTTGCCGACAGGCTCCTTAAGCAGAAAGGTATAAATCCTGACAATACCGGCTTGGTAAGCGGTTATGCTACATTTGATCAGTGGAAAGATGCCCAGTTCAAGAATGAAGATGAAAAGAAGAAAGAGCTGGATAAGGTAGTAAAAACTATCAAGGAAAAGAATGCGCTGATCCTGAAGGATCAGTTCAGGATGAATTATGCCTATGTTTTCGGCTTTGAGGATGAAAAGGGCAATATTGATATAGGCTTTGAGAGGAAGATCAGAGAGGCATTCGGCAAGGATGTTACAAGCGTTGATGATACCCTGAAAACTCTCAGGGAGATGAAGCCTAATCTTCAGGGCGCTATCGAAAATATGGCGGGAATGCTTGAGTACATGACCAAATATCCGGTTGAGGAGTTCCCGGCTATGTACAAGGGGCTGGATGTTTTTGACAGCAAGAAGGAAACCGCAGCATCCCTGATGAGGAAGCTTGAGGTTTGGAAGCTGAGATACGGCTCATATACAACCTTCATAGATAAGTATGACGCTGGTGACAAAAATGCGAAAAAGCTTGTTGAAGAAGGTATAGCAGAAAAGATTGACTGCCAGGAGCTGCTTAAGAGAGCTGAGGAAACCGCAATTGCTGAAAATGCAGTAAAGGGCGGTGACTATAAGACCTTCCGCGGTGTTAACCGTATGAGGGAGTATGTAGATACATTTAAGGAATATGGCTATCATAAGGACTATGCTACCGCAACGAAATTTGTGGCAGACTTTAAGTTCACTAAAGAATGGGATAAGCCGGATTTTGTATATGCAAATATCGAGACATACTCACGCCTGATACTCAGTATCGATACGATAGAGAATTTTGGCAAAGAGGTTGTTGAAGAATCCACACCTGCATACAAGAATAAGCTTTTATCGACTATTGAATTCTTTAAGGCTTACAGACGGCACATGAACCATCAGCTGGTACAGAAGTATAAGATTAATCCCGAACAGATGGCTTATGCTACGGATGAGATGGTTGAGAAGGCCAAGGCTTATCTGGCACCTGATCAGAAGAAGGAGCCTGAGCATAAGCGCTTTAAGAATATCAGAAATGCATTTGGTTTAAAGTGCTGGCAGGAAGATCATGCTGAGGATGGCTTTAAGATGTCTGACTATGTATATGACAAGAAGCTCATAGAGTTCGGACGTCAGGAGCTTCAGCGTAAGGACTATGAGGCCAAGATACTTGAGGGCAAGGCAGAGTATATAGATTACCTGCGCCTGCTCGTAATCAAGACCAGACAGCTTAATGCTAAGAATCTTTCGGAGAAGCAGAAGGAAGTATTCAAGGGTCAGATTAAGAACCTTGCATACAGGGCGTATACATGCATGGCAAACGAAAAGTTCAGCAGGCCCAGTAATGCCATTAAGTCGAGTGACAATGAAATAACCAATACGGTACTCATGGACTATATGTACAGGGATGAGCTTAAAGATGATGTGGACTATCTTGGAATCCTTGAAAAGGCATATAAGAGCGAGCTGACGAACAAGTGGCAGGGTGATGTTGAGAGACAGAATAAGCAGCAGGAATCCGCTACGAATTATCATAATAGCCTGGGCATGAAACGCGAAAGAGAAAGCTCTAAGTTTGTAGACCGCAAGGAGGCAGAGCTTATAAGCATTGATACGGATCTCAGGGCAAAGCTTGTAAAAGAACTGGAAAAAGAAATCGAAAAGCCTGAGAACGCTGAAGCAAAGGCAAAGTTTGAAGAAATAATTGCGGACATTAAGGCGGATAATGATCATGGTCGGTTTGCAATATTTGTAATGTGCAATACTAAGGATAAGTTTATTAAAAAGTATGGCGCAGGACTGTCAGAAAAGACAAAGGATCTGATCAGAAAAGTACATGTTTCCTCATATTATGTAGGTCAGCTCCTGTTTGATTCGGATGAAGTCAGGTCTGCGGATCAGAAGATTGAAGATCTGTGCAAGGCATTTTCGACTTTTGAGCAGATTGATAAAGTCAGGGAAATGGAAAAGAGCGGAAAAGACAAGACTGACTTTGAGGAGTATAACAGGCAGAAAGAAAAGCTTACATTCATGTCTGATGTTGAAGATGATATGAACATGGCTAATAGACAGATTTCCGAGTCATCGCTTCCTACATATTACAAGCTGTGTAATGATGCGGATATTCTCAGTAACTTTGTAAACGAGCATTCATTTGTAAATGCTGAAGCAGAGGAATCCTTAAGGAAGCGTATTGCATCACTGGAAGAAGTAAATGCGGTAGCAAACAGAAAGGAGAGGCTTGCTGTTTCAAAGTCAGCTAAGGATCTTGTCTTTGCACTGTCGAGAAAGGGACAGTTTAAGGATGGAAACAGCCTGAGCTTTGCAATTGATAATCTCCTTCGTTTCAGAGGTGTTACACTGACACAGTCGACTATCGAGAACTGGAAGCCCGGCGTGGGTAATCTGCAGAAGCTTGATGATAAGCGTATGGCTGACCTGGATAAGATGGCTGAGAGACTGGCAAAGGGTGATGTTGAGATGGGCGACTATGCAGGAATGATCACCAAAGTAATGCCTGATGTGGTTATCCGTCAGAAGAAATTCGCCAGCAATAAGCTCACAGATGAGAATATCAACAACTTTAAGACCACTGTCATTGATGCACTGACAAAGGATAAGACACCCGTTGCCCTTAAGATGAACGGAAAGTATTATACTGTCACAAGTTATGATGAAAAGACCGGAGAAGTTAAGGTTGAATATCAGAATGAGGCGGCAAGGTCAATAAAGCTTGAATCTCTTTTCAACGAGGCTTCAATGAAAGCACCTGAGAATGCAACAGCTGAGGAGAAAAAGAAATACAATACCGGCATAGAGGTGACATGGCTTAAGGATATCCAGTTTGCTGAGGATACGATTGTGCACCTTAAGGATTATGAGGGCGGCAAAGATGGAGTGGGCGCTCATAAGAAGGGTGATATAGAAGAAAACTACAAGATATTCAGTGAAGAAGAAAAGGCAAAGTACCGTAAACTGGATCCGTCAAGCAATAAAATGTTTGCCTTGGAGGATCTTGTGCACAACAGCTTATTTGATCCGATATCCACAAAGGTAATAAAGGATGCTTCAGGTAATTTCATATACTTTGACAACGATGGCAAGGCTGTCATAAAGGACGATAAGCTTGCGAAGTATGGAAAGAATATACCTATGGACGCACTTTGCATAAAGGAACAGGGCCAGGATGATGTTGAGAGTGACATTACAATATATCCTGAAACCTATGCCGAGACTACAAAGGTTAAGAGCAAAGATATAAGCAAGCTGAATGAGTATCTCTACAAGGACAATAAGTCAAAGGTTATTTATGAAGCTTCTGCATTAGCGCTTCAGGCACAGAGACAGTCTGTACCTCAGATTATTGAGAATCTGAAGCTGGAAGCTGTACAGAGAACCTTTATAGCTGCTCAGATGGAGGTAGACCGCTTAAAGGATGATAAGAAGAAGATCAGCAATACAGAGGGCTTTGATCTGACCTGCAATATGGTAAATACAGGTAAGGAGTATGAGAAATACGAATCCACAAGGAAGCAGATGGATGAGTCTGCCAAGAATGCCAAGAATTCAAGAAAGCCTGCAATTACCGAAATTCCCACGGTTAAACAGGAAGCTCTTGACTATGGCGAGAAATTCAAAAATGCATTAGAGGAAGGAAAAATTGAATATGCAGCGACCCTTTATCCCCTTGCTTTAAGCAGGATCAATTCCCTTAATCAGGTGATGGGCTTCAAGGAAAGATGGAATTTCTCAGACCGTATTTCAAAGAAGATCATGGATAAGCTCTACAAGCAGAAATATGACGTGGTACGCAAAAATTACATTGATGCAGCAGATAAGCTTGGTGAATATGATGCAAAGATGGCAAAAATCGACAAAAAGGTCGGCAAGCTGGAAGCTAATAATGTCAAAGGTGTAGCATACAAGTATACTGTTCAGGATCTTCCGGAAATATTCAGAGTTACTGATGATCCGGCTATCATCAAAGCGCTGCTCAAGAGCAAGGTGCCTCTGCTGTCCGAGTCCAGGAAGGAACTTGAAAACCGTCTTGCTGCAATAAAGAAGATCAACGGAAGCAAGACGAGAGATGAATTCAGCGCAGATGTAAAATCTACGGTAGATACGAGGGTAGAAGCTACCAAGCAGGCAAGTTCAAAGAACAGGAAGCTTCTGAATACTGCATCAGAGACAGACTTAAAGATCCTTGTTGAGATCAATAATATAAATAATAATTTGGATGCATTGAAAAAAGAAGTGTCCGTTAAGGAGGCTATTCTCAACGGTAAAGATAAGAAAGCTAAAAAGACCGTAGACAAGAAAGCTCTTGCAAAGCAGAAAAAACAGATTGAAGAACTGACAAAAGAACGTGATGCTAAGATGGAAGAGCGGAAGGGACTGAATGAGGAGCTGGCAAATATTCCTGAAAATGAAAAGAAAAACGTTATTGAATATAAGCTGCAGTATGATTTAAGCAAGCTGAAGAAGAAGCATGTGGCTAAACTGAATGGAGTGGCAGACACTGCAGGAACGATGCTCATGCTGGTTACCGGAAAAGAAGTGGATTCAGAGCTGCTTTCCGCATACAGACCTGCTATGGATATCACAAAGGAAATGGATGATGATTGTATCAAGTATCGTCAGGCGCTTTCAAACGGAAGATTAAACAGTCTGGGTGATTATGCAGATCTTACAAACAGCATACTTAATAATACCTGCCTGCAGCAGTATGAATTTGATGTAAGGGAGCTCAGGGACAAGAAGCGCGGAAATGAGGCAAAGATGCAGCTGCTTGCAAAGGTGAAGCAGTACATTACCCTTTCAATGCAGAACTCCAAATCACCTATAGCTATCCAGAATCCCGGCGGAGGGTACAAGCTGATCGTCGGCTTTACAGACAAAGGTGATGTAATGGAAGACAAGGTGAAGTTTGTGGACATTGGTGAGGGTGGTCATCTCTACGAGTCGGATATGTACCTGGAAGACCTTACTGCCGGAATTAATATTAAGGGGACAGGTGACACCATATCAATGTTTGCTTTCAACGATATAGAAAAGGGTAAAAACCTCCTTCCTTCTAACGGTAGTATCAAATATGATGCGAAGACCGGAGAAATCGCAAAAGTATCAGGCAATGAGGAAGGCAGTGCTCACCGCAGCCATACAGTGGAATTCTGTAACACTCAGGTCGAGGGATTAAAGATCAGGTCATTCTTCCCTAACACCATAAAAGGTGATAAGGATGCAGAAGAGAGCCTTGAGAAGGTACCTGTTTCCGATCCTGAGGCAATAGAGGCACTTCTTATTAACAGGAAGGAAACTCCTGAGGAGAAGCGTGCGGATGAAGCAGCTCTTATGAGCAGCATCAGGCATTTTGCAGAAGGTGGAAGCAAGATGGAGATAAGAGATCTTCCTGATAACTACCGCCTGACAGGCAATCTTGAAAAACTGAATTACCTTATCTCTCATCACTCAGACGCCTTTTCTGCTGAAGCGATTAAGGAGCTTAGGGATAGAAGGGATGCTATTGAAGAAATCAATATGCTTAAGTCCCAGTATAAGTACACGACTACCAAGACAAAGGAGAAACAGCTTGAGGGAGACATACATGAGGTAAGGCTTAACATCAGGTATGACGGATCAAATTCGAAAACCGCCGGAAGCTGGTCTGATGCCATGAGTTTCCTGCTCTCCTCAAGAGGACTTAAAGTGCCTGCCGAGCTGCTTTCAAAATGCAACCCGGATGTCAACTATCATATAAAGATTAACACCAAGGACAGGTTTGAAAATGATCCTAAGAGAGAGATGAAGAACTTAGAGAATCACGTAGATATACTGGCAAGGGTAATGCAGGATGTAAGCCTGGAAGTTGCTGAATATGACATTGACAAGAATGCGGAAGAAGAGGACACTACCAGAGAAATCAAGAGTTATATTCTTGGGAGGATGCAGGAAGATGGAAGCTCCGTTGTACTGAAAATGCCTGAAGATGCCGAAATGTACCGTAATATCGTTGGTGTAAGAGGGGATTCACTGATAATCAGATCATCTGTTGGAATGGATTATGAAGATGTATATCAGGGCAATACTTACACGGACGAGTATATTGAAAAGACATTCGGCGGACAGTCTCTGGAGTATGAGATGCCTATAAGCGAACTGGCAGGAAAGAAGTTCTCATTAATGTCACTGTCAAAATCTTATGATGAAAAGAGTATGACAAATAAGCGCGACGCTATGGTAACGCTGTCAAAAGCAATGTGCAAGCAGGATAAGTATAATGACGGTGCGATAGGTCAGATGAGAATGCATCACAAAGATGGTAATCCTCAGGAACTCCAGATAGGTGGAAAAAAGACCGGTATCAAAGTAAAGACTGAAAGCTGGATATCCAGGCAGTACATAGTAGATCATTTTGATGACGCTGATGATATGATGGATGTCGAAAAAAAGAAAGCAAAAAAGAGTAAGAAATAAGAAGTAACCATAAAGAGGACGGTCTCTGAGAGGGGAGACCGTCTTTTTTATATTTATTATTTATTGTAAAATAGTTGTATAATTCATTTAGTATCGGCTTTGCAGTGGGGCACTCATCATGGCAAACATATTTGAAAAGTTTAGTTTTCAGATAAACAAGCGCAGTATAGCGATGATCGTCTTAGGGGTGATAATCAATATCATGGGGCGCAGCATAGCCTTGTATTATCATCTTCCATTATTCCTTGATTCCATAGGGACATTTCTTGTAGCCATAGTTTTAGGCCCTATAGGCGGGGCAATATCCGGAACCATTATGAATTTTATCGTAGCGGCATGGCCATCATGGGAATGGTCCTACTGTCTGGTAAGTATTGTCGGCGCAATCGTGGTGGGGGTTATCCTGTATAAACGTGAACGTATGGATTCTTTTACCATAGTAGGCTGCAGCGTGCTTACAGGTATTGTGATGACTGTTGTATCTACGCCTCTTAATCTGCTCATAAGGGATGGTATGACAGGAAATGACTGGGGCAATGCCATGGTAGAGCTTCTTGAACAGTATATCAGTCTTAAGAGTCTGTGCTGTATAGCGGGTGAACTGATAGTGAATATTCCGGACAAGATGATCATACTTATATTTTTGTCCTTTTGTATCGTTATGTTCAGGAAGGCCGGCATAACCATGATTCCGGAGGAAGCATCCAATCCGTTGGTGCTCCTTGCAATTGCTGTCCCTTTAGCGGCCTTAAGCTTTTCAAAGCCGGTAATGGCTTCTGTTGAGGATTTTGTGTCGGATTATGCGACCACTGTTTACGGAGTATACGAGGGCTTAAGCTCTGCGGAGATCAATACGGTGACTCAGACCGGTGACGGATACATCTGGGCCGGGGCATATTCGGGATTATACCGGTACAACGGTACTGATTTTGAGCAGATCGACCTTGATCCCAGGATCAGCAATGCCATAGTGCTCCGCACCGATAAAAAGGGACGTCTGTGGATAGGAACCAACGACAGCGGCGTGGCCTGCTACGACACCTACCGGGATACTATCAGATTTTTTACTTCTGAGGATGGACTTCCATCCGATTCCATAAGGGAAATATGCGAAGATGGGCAGGGTAATATCTATGTGGCAACTGCATCATATATCTGCAGGATAGATGCACTTTCCGGGAGTCAGACTGCCGGAGACTCGGATGCAGAGTCAGAGATCATAGAAAACAATGACGATGTGGATATAACGGTTTACGATTCCCTGACGGATATCACATCGGTTTATTCAATGGTATGCGTAGAGGATGGCGGTCTCTGCGGCGTCACTGCCGCAGGAAAACTTTTCCTTATGAGAGACGGAAAAATAGTATATTCCCTTGATAGTGATATAGAGGGACAGCCCTATACCTGTGTGGCCTGCAGTGGGGATGGGCATTATCTGGCAGGAACTGCCGGCAATACCCTGGAGTTCATTCATCTGGAAGATGACGGGTTTGTAAAGATAAAAACTATCAATACGGATATGTCGGGTTTTAACCGTATGTACTATTCAGATCGTTACGGTGGGTACTTTGTGACCGCTATATCCGGTTTATGTTTTGTGAGCGCAAGCGGTGTGGTTCAGGATCTTTCGATGGAAGGATTCAATACCTCGGTGGAAGACCTGCTGACGGACCGGCAGGGGAATATATGGTTTTCATCCAGCAAACAGGGGATATTAAAGCTGTCAAAAAATCCTTTTTCCGACCTGTACAAACGTATAGGCCAGCCGGCCCAGGTGGTAAATGCCATAATCATGGACGGGGATTATGCTTATATAGGAACCGACAATGGTGCGGTAAAGGCAGATCTTAAGAACAACATAAGGCTGAGCGACAGCAGTCTTGAAGCACTGGGTGAGGTACGTATCCGTGATATCATGAAGGATTCAAAGGGAAACCTCTGGTTCTGCACATATGGTGAAGACGGACTAGTGCGTATCGATCCCAATGGGAAAATAAAATCGTTTACGGAAGAAACGGACAGCTCGGTACTGGGATCAAGATTCCGCCTTGCAAAAGAGCTGAGTGACGGCAGGATATTTGCGGTATCCACA
>CAMOJK010000063.1 GCA_946616835.1 uncultured Lachnospiraceae bacterium | reverse complement strand
GATTACATGATGTATATTGCGCTCATATGCATAATGGCATTCTTCACGATTCAAACAGGGGGCGGGTTCCTCCAGGCACGTAATATTGCAAATCTCGTTAATCAGGCAGGTTACGTTGCTGTAATGGCAATAGGAATGACGATCATTCTCATAATCTGCCACATAGACCTTTCAGTCGGTTATGTAGCCGGATTTTCCGGGGCGGTAGCGGCCATACTGATGACCAAGTATCATGTAAATGAGTGGGTGGCCATAGTGATAGTGCTTATAATGGGACTGCTTATAGGTCTGTATCAGGGTCTCCTTGTTACCAAGGTTGGTGTACCGGCATTTGTAACTACCCTGGCAGGAATGTTTATCTTCAGGGGACTTCTTAACCGTTCACTTCAGGAGACAGGAACCATCATAATACCCAATGAGGGATTCAATGCACTCTCAAACGGATTCATACCTGATATCGTAAGCGGATCAAGCATACATGTACTTACTATGATAATCGGTGTGATCCTTGTGGCAGCACTGATCTGGACTGAGATCAAAACAAGAACAAACAAGAAAAAATACAACTTTGAAGTAATATCAATGCCCATATTCATAACCAAGCTGGTTGCCATCTCAGCGATCATCATGGCAATAATGTGGGTACTTGCAAGCTATCATGGTATTCCCTGGACCGCAGTGATCGTAGGGATCGTGCTTATCATCTACAACTATATGCTCAATAAGACCAAGCTTGGACGCGCAATCTACGGTATCGGCGGAAACGCACAGGCAGCAGAGCTTTCCGGTATAAATGTAAAGAAAGTAACACTCTTCGCCTTCGCATCGGTAAGCGTTATGGCAGCACTCGGCGGTATCCTTTATACCTCAAGACTTCAGTCTGCAACACCTACAGCCGGCGTAGCTTTCGAAATGGATGCCATTGCATCATCATATATCGGCGGCGTGGCAGTAAGCGGTGGTGTCGGAAGAGTTACAAATACGATCATCGGTACACTGGTTATCATGTCACTTACAAACGGAATGAACCTGATGAACATAGACATCTCATACCAGTATATAGTAAAAGGCCTGATATTTATAATAGCAGTAGCATTCGATGTAAGAAGCAGAAAGAAATAATACCCCTCCCCATAGCAGGTTATAGCAGATACCAAAATGAAACTGTTTTGGTATCTGCTGACCCTGACATATAATGAGGCAGCGAGCATTTTGTGGCCGCTGCCTTTGTGCTATAATCAGACAGAGGGGTGAAACTTTCTTAATTAACAGGATCATATGAGGGGAAAAGACATGGGACTGTTAAATCTTATAAACAAAGATGTATCATCAGAAAATGAAACCCGCAGGGGGCTGGTGACACTGAGAGTCCTGTATCTGATACAGGCTTTCGCATTTGTTCTTGATGTTATTTTTGCTGGGGCTGATGTGCTGGTATATTTCAAATACCGCATGGCAGCGTCCTTTATTTTTATCCTTCTTTTATTTCTGCTTACTTATTATATGAAGTCTGAACCGGCGGTTGTATGTTATATCTTTTTTACATTCATATGGTCGCTGGAAATGGTTCCCTGCTTTGGCTGGAGCGGCGGAATGCAGAATTATTTTCTGATAATTCTCCTGCTTAGCTTTTTTACGATACATGGCAGCAGGGGGTTCAAATTTACGATTGCGGCACTAGTTCTCATTGCGAGGGTGATGATGATTTTCTGCTTTGGCGGGATGGGGCCCGAAATAGAGATAAGTGATCTGGGAAACCGGCTTATACAGATGTCTAATATTTCAGCGGTGTTTGTTTCGGTCATTATGATCTCGTATATATACAGCCATCGTGAAAATGAGGCCGAGAGCAAACTGATGCGCTACAATGACAGACTGGTAAAGGAGGCTTCTACAGACCAGCTTACGGGGCTTTATAACCGGAGAAAGGCAAAGGAATTTCTGCGGGATGTGATGTCAGCGCTTTATATAGGGGCGGTAAGCCTGGCAATGGGGGATATAGATTTCTTTAAGAAAGTAAATGATACCTACGGTCATGATGCAGGTGATGCTGTCCTAAAAAATGTAGCGGATGCCATGAGGGAGGTCTGCGGAAAGGAGGCTTTTCTGACAAGATGGGGCGGTGAGGAATTTTTGCTAATCTTTGCCGGAAAAAACGGTGACGAGACCTATCTGGAGATAGAAAAGCTCAGGACTTACATAATGAACCAGCCGATAAAGGTTAAGGATAGTGAGATAAATATAACCATGACATATGGCCTGGCAGAGTATGATTTCAGTGGGAATATAGAAAATACCATAAAGGAAGCAGATAAAAAGCTGTATGCCGGAAAGGAAAGCGGAAGAAACCGGGTGGTATACTGAAAACACAAAATGTTCACAAAATTGTTAGCACTCACACTTGACTATGCCCGACCGTAATCCGTCTGTTGTTTACAAGTCCCGTAAAGCATATAAATAAAGGCTTTGCGGGATTTTTACTTTTCATTGCGGCTCGTCAGAATCCGTCAAATTATTCGGAAATGGCGTAAAATTTGGTGTAAATCAGGCGAATATTTTTGTTTTATTTCTATTCATGTTTGTGGTGTGACAAAATATATAATATTTAAGGATAAAGTGGGAGAAGTGCCCATTTGTCATAGAATAATGTCTATTTTGTGCAAGAAAATGTCTATTTTTGCAGAACGGTAGTGTAGTAAGTTTTTTTATTGTTATAATACAAAGAGAGAAACGTTATCAACACATACCAGATTGTGGCTTAGGAGAAGATGAAATATGAAGAAAGCATTGTTTTGTGAAAAAATTCTGGAATCAGGAATGAAAGAGCTAATATGAATAAATCTAATGCAGTATGTAAAATGCTTTTTGCTATCACTTTTGTTTTCTACGGAGTACTTGTCTGTATTATTCCAGTCAGGGCTGATATGGGTGCAAAGCCGTCGATCGATCTTACGGTCTTGAATGCCCCGGAAAGCTATTATGTAGCACTGCTTACAAACTGGGCTACACCTGAAGGACGCGGAGTTCCAAATGTGAACAGTGAACTTAAGCTTGAGGAGGTAAATGATGAAAGTGTAGTGGAATATCTTAAGGGATTTCTTTACGATGGCTGGTTTTATCATGAAACACCGGTGGGGCAGAGTTATTTCCGTTCAAATGCTGAAAATCGTTACTGTTTTGATTATAAGGTGCCGAATCCATTCAAAGTGATCATTATAGATGCTGACGGGGAAGTGTACATCAGTGATGTGCTCGATCAGGTGGAATTTAATGCTGAGTGTGTTTATGATATGGCGACCGGAACTTTGGAGGAAAACCGGACAAATCAGGTGCTGGGACGCATTTCCTATGTAGCAGGGTGTTATGTGATCACTCTTGTTGTTGAAGGTATAATACTTAAGCTGTTCAGATATCCGTTCACTAAAAGGAATGTTTTCAGTTTTCTTTTTATAAATACGGTGACGAATATTCCGCTGAATCACTACCTGGTCTATGGCTCATTGAGTGGGATTGCAGCTGCATTTTTTATATTGTTTTTTTGGCCGCTTATCGAGGTGGCAATAATGCTGATAGAGGGAGCATTCTATGCATATATGCTGAGGGATAGGGATGGAAAAAACAGGGTAACACGTGGATTTGTTTATAGTCTGGTTGCAAATATCGCAAGTGCTACGATGAGCTTTATAATTCCTTTCATATTGAGTGCTTATATATAGAATGAAAGCTTTATTGGGAAAAATCGTCCGGTCATATGGAATTCAGTTCGCCATATTGTTGCTGCTGCAGATCAGCACGGACCTTCCATGCAGTATATTAGTTATGTGTCACAATTTTAATGGATTTATCTGTAGCTTGGTTTTCTATGAAGTTGACAACAGACTATATGTAAGGGATGGGGCCAAGGTTACATATAGTCTTTTGGTAATAAATATTCTGGTCATATTTGGCTGTCTTCTGTCATCATTTATAGTGACGATTAAAAGTCAAATAAAATATAAATGGATTGTTTTGCTTTGCATGGTGATATACAGTATGTTCCTGCCGATAATAGGTTTTTTACAGTTAGGAGGAATCGCAGGGGGAATAAACAGAGAATATATGTCTTTTCTGTATTGTTTGATAGAGGGCCTGTCGGTAGAGGCCATGCCGGAGACCAATATGCTAAAGTTTAATTTATTTTGAGTATTCGCGACAGTGCAGCGAGGGTGGATGATAAATATTTTGGAGGGGTATATTAGTGAGGGTTTTGCCTAGTAAGGAAGAGTGGAAAAAATCATGGGTGCGTGAGTTATTGAAAGCAATGATAATTGGATTTTTAATACTGGTGGGAATACTATCCATATCCTTTTTTGTTATGTCTTCAAAATATAGGATTTATGGAACCGCTGAGGTTGCAAATGAAAATTTTGTTATCGATGACAATGTAATATGTACATATTCAGGTGCGTCAACAATCAATGAACCGGTGGTTTGTCACAAGAAAGATCAGACTGTTATTTTCAAAAATCGTGGTTTAGGCTATGGTACATATAGTTATGAATTTACCATAGAAGGGGATGGGATAGTATTGAATCCGATAATTCATTTTGAGAGAGCATCATTTGATGATAAAGAAAATATCAGTTTTGTGTTCGATATTTACAGGCAAGATGCCAAGTGGGATGCAACCGTAGAATGTTGCTGTGGTGGTATATCTAAAATTGTTACTATTGAGGATGTTGACACAAATGGTATAGACATAACTTTTTTCCCGTAGAATAAGTATCGTGGATAGGATATTCTGTCTTATTGTCTGCATTAATGTATGTTGAATGGCGGTGTATGGGTGCGGGATGATTTGTTTAGAATTATTCAAAGAATGAATGAGGTATATAGTTTATGGAGTGCGTGAAAAAAAGACGCTATGTGTATTGGCCGGTTTTAATAGTCATGATTATTCTATGGGTATATTTAGGCATACATTTTCTTCTTCCGGCAGTTTTAGAAGGCTGGACAGACGGGATTTATGTTATGGATTTCAAAGTAATGTATGCACATATGGTCTTTACATGTTTGTTGGGAATTATTGGCGTGGTTGCATCGTTTGCCATAAAAAACAGAAAAACAGGATGGATTATTTATAATATCGCACTTGATTATTTCATATCATCCTTTTATTGGGTTTTGATGGTCAGGTCGATTATAGATGATATAAGTTATGAGTATCCGCAAATAGTGGATATTATCCCTGACAAGACACTCTGTCTATTGGTTATAGCAGAATTTTGTATAACAAAAATTATTTTTATTCCTATCATCCTGCTGTCTTATTATTTACAAAATAAATTTTTATTCAAGGAAATTGTTGAAAAGGAAAAAAATAGGGTTAAAAAGTTTGTATTGTTATTTACGGCTGTGAATACCTTAGGAATTGTGAACATGATGATATTTAATGTTGCGGTAATGCTTATCGGTTATCATTGTGCCCTGGGATAATGGTATTCTGTTAATTAGACAGAGGAACGGTTCTTCTGGCTTCTTATGTATAACCACTGCTGATAATAACGGAATTAATCCCTTCAGTTACCCCTTCAGACATTGGGTAAGGAAAAGTGATAAAAGCTATTATCTTTTTCCCCGTCTTTCAGAGGGCCGGTAAATGATAAAAATAAATAAGACAGTAGAACAGTCTTTTTATATCCCTGCCATACTGTTAGGTTTGGTTCTTTTTACCGCCGTAGCAAGCATTGTATTTACGAATGTCAGATATTTTAAGTTCAGTATGGTGGCGGATGTTGACGGTAAACCTGTGGATGATGTATATGTCAGTAATTATTCTAAAAGCGCTGTTCCGGGAGAAGCCCATTTTTTTTATGAGGGAGGAGAACTTAGGGAATCCATATCGTGTAGTGACGACATTTATCCGGTGTGTAAGTGAGGTAATATTAGGAGCAAAAATGAAGTATAGCAGACAGAAAATAGCAGTTTTAACAGGGCTGATTATACTTATATGTGTGCTGGACGGGTGTGAGAGAAATGTGGAGCCGTTAAGGACGGTGTCGCTTAATCTGTCCGTGTCGGATGACTATGCTGAAGAGACAGACGACAGTGATGTAATAGCTGATGATACGGAAAAAGATAAGCCGGAATATATCAAAAAATTTGGTGTCGAATTAAAACTGATGGATGAGAGCGGCATAGCGGAAATAACGGGAATATGGGAGGGGAAGCAGTACCTTGGTTCCAGACATAGAATCGCATGGGACGGAATTGAGAATAATCTGTTCATTATGCTGCGTGATAGCTTGGCATCGAACATTGGGCTTATAGAAGAAAAAGTAGATTATTACAGCTGCGAATGTAAATTATCTGATAGTGATGAGCTGAAGCAATATTTTTCCGGGGTAGATAATGATGAACTCGGACTGTATGAAAAGTGGTTTGATATTAGCGGGACATTGATATATGTGGATAATGGTGAAGGAGACCTGGAGTCACGGAAAGAAGTGCTGATGTTTTTGACTGATGATGGCGGAATCATAAGGGATATGAACGATACATTTGGATATTATGAAAGAGTCGGAAAAATCAGCCCTATAGAAAGCGATAGCTTATCGGAGACGAATTTCTCCGGATCATATGAAGATGCTTTTATTGATTATGGCGGAATCGAAGGGTATTATGAGGCTTTGAAAGAAAATGACGGCCTACAGGGATTGATGCCGCTTAGCGAAGAGGAAAAAAGCTGGATTGACGGATATTGGGTATGTGATGATCTGCATGATGTTATGATTTTTTATGATAAGTCGTGGATACACAGCGGGAGTGCAGATTTTGAAACGGAATATTACAGGGATGAATCTGTAGTATGGGGCGGAAAAGAACTGATGATAGTAAGAAGCGTAAGATATGATTTGGTACAACCGGCTGAGAGGCTATTCTTTTATGATGACGATGAAATGATTGTAGTAGGGATGAAAGATTCAAGCAGATATCTTAGGAAGGGGGATGTAGAGCTATTCGAAAATTACGGGGAGTTAAAGTTAGGGACGGTATCACCCAATCTGTATGAGGACTATAGGGATGCGTATATTGAACTGCTTAAAAAGGCGGTTGATGATCCGGAGACAGTATGCAGCGAAGACGAGCCGGAGTCAGCAAGTATATCTATAAATGATATGTACTGGCGGCATAGTAAAGATGCATTGGATGGATATAGTTTGCATGATGTGAACAGAGACGGAATCCCTGAACTGTTTATTTATTCGGGGTCTTGTGAGATTGCAATGCATGCGCATATTTATACCTTGAAAGATCAGAAACTGTACTATATCGGGCACATCTGTCTAGAACACTCACATCTGTCTTATTCGGTGGAAAGGGAAGAAACGATCCGATATCGCAGTTGGGGCAGCTGCTATCAGCTTTTGATGACAGACAATTATGCTATGAGGGTAGAACACTGCAGTAAGGAATGGTATGCCGATTCTACACATTATGAAGATGCAGGAGTCGGGAACCTCCCGCCGGTATTAAATGATACATATATTGATTTTGAGACATATGAGCTGGATGAGTACGACAAAGTGAAGAACTGGACCGAATAGGATGAAAACCCTGATGGAATATAAGGTAGCAGTTGGAAAGGAATGAATATCAGGATGAAGAGGTTTATATTTAAGAACCTGCTGATGACAGCGGTGACCATACTGTCATTGGGCGTGATGTGTTTTGTGACGGATATCAGGGATAAGGACATAGAATTAGAAGAAGAGGCCGCTGACGAAGCACAGACGGAAAAGCTGCCTGTTGTTGATATGGATGTAAGGCTGACAACAGGGTTGCTTACATATACTTCATATAAAGTATATGGGGCAATCTGTTTTCCTGAGAAAAAATCAATCGTGGTTGTCACACCGGATGAACAGCAGATAGTACTAGATTGTAATTTCGAGGATTACTGCATAGAGCTAAGCGTATTGGATATAGATCATGATGGGACGAAGGATGCCGTTTTGGGATGTCGGAAAAAGGATTCATATAAGCTATATTTTATAGTGAATGACAATAATGAGTATAAGGTTTATTCCAGTGAGGACCTTTCGAATACCGTGAAGAATGATATTAACTTATATAAATATGGAACTGACGGTGAGGTGGTCATAACAAAGCTGTCAAGCGGTGAGAAAATAAAGTATTATCAGAAGGTTGAAACGGATTATAGAAAACTATATTTTGACTATTGCCATCATACGAAAGTTGATCCTGACAATAATCTGATACATGTTTATCCGTCCATTTATGCTAGTGATTATCATAAGAACCACGAAAGTGCGTCATGTGTTATATATTACCGGTTTTCATTACATGACGACAGGATAGATGTAGAGTTTATAAATGCCGATGGTTATTCGGAATGTTTTGATCAATCCGGCAATATTGAGTGTTACCGGTATCTTGAGTCAGATGGTTTTGTTTTTGATGATGAAATGACAAGATACGAAGAACTCTATGGTCTGTCTGATTATGAGCTGATTGAGTCCAATGAGATATATACGCAGGGGAGAATTAAGCTGATAGATGTATATCATAAGGAAAAAGATGGTATTTATTTTGTTTCAGTTCGTGATAACGATAAATCGGAATCAAATCAGGGGTGGTTCGAATTTGCCCGCATAACCGGTCTGTCGGATATTGATAATCTGTTCGAGGGCAGTTACCAGATACCTGCCAACAGCATTCTCATACAGCCGTTTGTTTTTTTAACATCTTCAGGTGAAGTGCTGAGTGACAAAGTCGGTAAGTATCGGGAAGAAAGAGAATATGATGAAAAAGGTAATCTGGTAAGGTTTACATCATATGGCACTATAGAAGGAGATGGATCCGCTGATGAGTATGAATTACTTAACAGGGAATATAGCTACAACGAAGAAAATAGGTTGATTTCCTGGTATCAGTACGAGGATTATCCATGGTCTTCGGATGTGACAGATAAAAGCGAGCTGTTTGAAGATAAATACTGTAATCAGAGATTTATATGTGACGATACAGGAAAAACTTTCTTTCAGGCAGCAGTCATAAGTTTAGGAAAAACAACTTATGACGGTATCGAATACTTAAATAGCGAGGTATTTGATTTTTATTATATATACGGAAACAGTGATAAACCGGAATATGTGATATGTATCCCTTATGATCGTGGTGGAATGGAAATGTTTAAGTATCCGGACATGGATGTTCATGAATCCGTGGAGTGGCATTATAAAGACTATAACGAAGCATTTGCGGGAGCGTTACGAAAGGATGACCAGATATGGGATGCAGAGAATGGTAAATGGTGTTTTATAGATAATTTTGAATACTGTGATTACCCGGTATTTGCATATGATGATGATCTGAGGTGGGGTAAACCCACATTTTCGGTTGTTGATTTGGATGGTGACGGAGAATGTGAAGTGGTTATATATAATCACAGAGAGGACCGTCTGATACTACACTATGTGAATGGTCGGATATATGGATATTTAGAATTTTTCAGAGGTTTTGCGGGAATAAAACAAAATGGATACTATCACTGTTCATATGACGGGAGTCTTTCTGGTTATATGCATATATCAGAGTTTTTAGAAGATGATTACAAGGAACAGTTTTTGGTATGGGAGGATGTAAATCTGTTCAACGAAAAAGATGAGCCATCATGCTACTATTGTGGAGAATATGATCATTCAAATCCCTGGGATGGAGAGTTGTTTGGTGGGGAGCAGATCACTGAGGAGCAGTACTTAAAGATAGTCGATGATGTGTACGAGTCATCACCTGATGTGGAGGTTTATGAGCTGACAGAGGAAAATATAGAGCTGTTTTTTGGAGAATAGTTGCAATCTGTGACAGGATGATTTCTTCAATATATGCATAATTGGAGCAAATAGAGAGGAAACAATATTATGGGATGCCAGAGAAATATTGCCGGGAGATTTCTTGGGTGCATGATAGCAAGTATGCTTGTACTTACAGGGTGCATTAGATCTGCTCAGGAAAAGGATGAACCAAAAGTGTGGAGCGGAGTGGAAAGCTGCGTGCTTCTTTCAGTTGACAACAGTTTTGGAGGCCATCAGTGGGTATGCAGTGATGGAACGGATACATACTTCTTTAAGGCAAAGGGAATATACCGTATCGGAGATGAAAAGAATGAATTGATATGTGAGACATCCGATGTAGTGCTGTGTATGGCTGCTGATGGTGAAAGAATAGTATACGGGACGGATGACAATAAACTATGGGAATATGATTTCGGTAAAAAAAGCCAGTCGTGCATTAATGAAGCGATGCGTGTATGGTCCGTAGTATTGTGGGATGGAAACGCTTTTATGTGTGCGGTAGAAACAACAGATGGTCATTATCGGTGGTGGAAGCAGACGATATACCAATACATGAACGGCGCATTTGTAAAACTTGAAGATTATGAGACTAACCTGAACAATGGAAGTTCAGATATAAAAGAGGCTGATGAGTACCTTAGCAACGGGAAAAAATATTGGACATATAGGGGAAGATGTATTTCCGGTAGTATTTTAAAACAACTATCTGTAAGTGATGATAGCTACTGTAGTTATTTTATAAAAGATGGTTATCTTTGCGGATTGGAGAATGGGGAATATATGAATGGAAATGGAAAAGAATTAATAATTTTTCCTGATAACATCTATGGGCATTCTTGGTACAGTAGTCAATACACTGCCATGATGAACGATAAATACTGTATGATTAAGCAATACTATAATCCAACTTATGGAGATAATAATTCAGACCGTTTTTATCACTTAAATCGTGAAAATATATCAGGTGAGGCCCTTTATTATTGGGACATCGAAACCGGTGATTGTAATTTAATATATGAAACAGACAAGCCAGATGAGTGGATTGTTGGATATACTGATGATTTGGAGTACTGTCTCATAATGAAAACTGATGGTTTGTACAAGGTGGCTGTAGACGGCACAGAAGATGATGAACTTGTATGGAATGCGGAAGGCTGCTTTAATGTGGCGGTAGAGACTCTGGATGGTGTGGTCTATATATTTACGGACGAGGATGAAGTGCGTCTTGTAGGAAAGGTTGATATCAGATAAAAAGCTGTCGACACATAGAATCCGTAAGTATCTTCAGATATGCAAGACAGGGAACGGTTCTTCTGTCTTATCTTATATTCAGATGTCTTGTGTGGCTTGTTTTTTACTGGCCATCACTTTATATTGCCAGGGGAAAATGCTAAAATGTATCCAGTAAAACATTTTGAAGGGAAAAACATATGGCCGGTGATATCAGGAAACTTGGAATAGGAATACAGGATTTTAAGAAGCTAAGGGAAGGCGGTTATGTATATGTGGACAAAACGGAGTATCTGTACCGTCTTGTCTCACTCTCAACGCCTTTTTTCTTAAGCCGTCCAAGGCGTTTCGGTAAGAGTCTGTTCCTTTCGATGCTAAGGTACTACTGGGAGGGCGAAAAAGGGCTTTTCGAGGGGCTTGTCATAGAGAAGCTTCTTGCGGATGATGCGCATGCATGGGAGCAGTACCCGGTATTCTATTTTGATTTCAATAAGGAAAACTTTAATTCTCCGGAGGCACTGGAGAAGGTTTTGAATATTCATCTGTCGGGCTGGGAAGAAATCTACGGGAGTAATCCTGTTGAGGAAACACTTTCTCAGCGGTTTTGTGGAGTGATACAGAGAGCCTATGAGCAGACGGGCAAGAGATGTGTCATCCTTGTGGATGAGTATGACAAGCCGCTGCTTGAGGTTATGACGGATGAGGATAAGACCGAGCATAACCGTCAGGTATTTAAGGGATTTTTTAGTGTGCTTAAGAGTTATGACAGCTATATACAATTCGTATTCATTACCGGCGTAACAAAATTCAGCAAGGTGAGTATCTTCAGCGATCTGAATAATCTGAGAGATATTTCCATATCGGCTGAGTATGCCGGAATATGCGGTATAACGGAGGCGGAACTTCATAATGATCTGATGGAAGAGGTAAGGGAGTGCGGAAAAGAAAATGGGATGTCGGAAACGGAGTGTCTTGAAGTTCTTAAAAGGACTTATGACGGATACCGTTTTAATATAAGAGCCGAGGGAGTATACAATCCTTTCAGTTTGCTTACGGCACTGGCAGATAGGAATTTCGGTTATCACTGGTTTGAAACCGGCACGCCTACATTTCTTGTAAAGCAGCTTAAGAAGATAAACTTTGATCCATCTCAGATAACGGACGGTAGAATATACGCAACGGATGAGGATATAAAGGATTACAGGACCGAAAATCCTGATCCGGTGCCGTTACTGTATCAGACAGGATATCTCACCATAAAGGCTTATGATGAAGAGTTTAAGAGCTACCAGCTGGGGTATCCTAATGATGAAGTAAAGTATGGATTCATCCGTTCTCTTGCACCGGTGTATCTGTCTGACGGAGCCGGGGAAAGTCCGCTTGGTCTGGAGAGATTTCTAATGGATATGCGGAATGCTGATACGGATAGTCTGAGGGATCGTTTCATACAGCTGTATGCCAGCCTGCCATACGGGGAGGGGGATTATCTGGAAAGGGATTTCCAGAATGTGATCTATATCGTCTTCATGCTTATGGGGCAGAGGGTGTACACAGAGATACATTCCGCAAAAGGCCGTGCCGATGTGGTGGTGGAGCTTAAAAATAACATATACATTTTTGAGTTTAAGCGTGACAAGTCTGCCAAAGAAGCTCTTGCCCAGATAGAGGAAATGGGATACGCGGACAGGTATGCCGCTGATCCGAGGCCTTTGATCAAAATCGGCGCAAACTTTGACAGTGACAAACGAGCCCTTACGGAGTGGGAGGCTGTGCACTGAGCTTTTCTTAATTAAACAATATTAAACAATCGTAACAAAAATGTCTTTCTTGTACAAAAAATGTCTATTTCTGCAGAACTGCAGTGTAGGTATTTTTTTTTGTTATAATACATCGAGGGAAAAGTTACCGCTCAGGTGAAAAGTGCCGCAGCATATCTAAAATGCTTTTAAGCTGTAATATGGTAAAGACTATATGCCGGCGGAAGGCTAAACCTGGATATAAGAGCGGATATGGATATATATGTAATAGATAATGAGTATTACCTGTATATGGGGGATATGATCGCAAAGGGAAACGGGAAGAAGCTGCCGGATGATCCTATAGAAATATTCACACTTGATGATGCTATGAAAAAGACCGGAGTTTTTGAAATTGCATATCTTGAAAAAACGGTAACAGGCTATAACAGTAAACAGAATTTCTGCGACCCGGAATATACGGATGGGATAGAGGAAAGCCTTATTGAGAATCTGGATATAGATAGTGCACTGGCTGGAGAGTATCTGGCAGGCTGGGGCATATATAATGGATATTTTGACATCTATTATATAACTGAAAGGGCAAGTGATGAAAAAAAATACTGCTATATGTTCGGAAAGTATGAAGACCGGCTTTGGGATCAGTACCGTAATGATATATTACTGCTTTTAACAGTGGAAATAGATAAGGATGGTAATAAGAAAGTGGTGAGCATATATCAATTAACAGGGAATTATGATATGGGGGTAAAATGAATAAGACAGGGGGGACGGTTCTTCTGTCTTATTGCGGTAAGGCATGAGAACTGTCCCTTTGTCTTACTGGGAGCGGATGATTAGACTGTTTGGTTAAATTAAGCGTGGAGGCATAGGATGAGAATTAAATCAGTTTATATACTAATTGCAGTAGTGATAATTATAATACTTTTTTTCTTTTATTCTACTGAAAATGTAAGGGAAAATGAAAAAGAGCTGCATGCTTTGGACCAGAATATAATGCTGCATCTGAGGGATAGTTCGCTTGAGGTTATAGGGCATGAAGAGGCAGGAGATGAGTGCAAGTATTATTACTTTGATGGTGAGAGAGTAAAAGAGTTTAGTGTCCGTCAGACGGATGATTTTGAGGATGATGACCTAAACTACGATTTCTATCCATTAGTTGATTTTATAAATAATAATTATGAGGATATAAATGAAATAAGAGTTTATCGCGCAAAGAACAGTATACTTGAAAATCAGAACAGTTCAATTAAGGACGGCCGTGTAGTGTACTGTGTGGAGGTAAAGACTCTAGAGAAGGATTACATATTTATTAATATAAAAGAGGCTATCGGAGTTAAAGACAGAAAGCTTGTCTGGGATAATCATACATATATATACGAGGGTGATACCCCATTATTAAATATAGAAAAGATTCATGATTTTTATTACGATTCTTCGTATCCGATCTACTATTATAAATGGGTTGCATATAACATGGAAATCGTAGGATCTTACACAGCATGGGATGACTGGGGAACACATGAATATTGGGTGACTTATCCTATGTGGAATTATGAAACAGAGTCTCATGATGAAATAACTATTCATATTTATGCGGATGGTCTTGAGTGGTCGGCACTTGTGCATGAAAATATTAAAATTGACATATCGCGTAATGGGGATTTCATACAGAGTTTCAAAACAAGTATAGATGCACTTATGTACGTGGATATGCTGTTTAAGCTTAAGGATTATAATATAGATGGCTATACAGATTTTAAGATTATTCATGAAAGATATTCACGCTTTCCGGAGACAACATGGTATCGCTGGAATCCTGACGGTCACTGTTATGAAGAATGTGAAGATAAGACACTGTTATGAAGAATGTGAAGATAATGAAATAATATGAAAAAGAAAAAGAAGAATAAGAAAAATAAGAAAAAGAAGATTAATAGAAGATTGATTTTAGTATGGACAAAGATAACTAAAGGCTTACTTGTTGTAGCGGCTATAATAATTGCTGTTTTGTCCGGAATCTGTATATCAAGGAACAGAAGTACGGATGATCCGCTTGAAAATCTGGACAGCAGAATAATGGCTGAACTGGCTAAAAACGGCATTGATTTCAGTCACCACATGTGGAAAAACCGGAGTGACTACTATTACAAAATTGATGAGAAGTATAGTAGTGTATTTGGAGTATATGTATCGGATATGTTTAAAGATGATGACCTGCGTACGGATTATCAGCCGATGTTTGATGCTATCAAATCTGTGGATAACATCACTGAAATATATATCTATTCCGGGGAGGATAATTACTGTGATGAAAAAAGCTGGAATGATGCACGGGTTATTTTTTATATGGAATTCAAAGCAAATGGACATGAATGCAGGGTTATAAATATAAAAGAAGTGATTGGTATAGAGGACGGCTGTCTTAATTGGCAAAATCAAACTTACTTATATCGCGGTGAAATCCCTATATCGCTTGAATCAATTCATGAATTTTCCTACGACCATGAACGACCGGTATTTTATTATCAAAAAGATGATTATGGAAATGAAATATCCTTCGACGGTGACTATGAGATTAACGGATTTATTGATAACAACAAGCTGTATATTCGCATAGAGTCAATGGGAATAGAATTTGGTGACGACGATACGTATAAAATAGACACAATGATAAGACTAAATGACGAAAAAAATTATGAGGCACAGCATTTTTTTGGAGATAAGGTAAGCTATGAAACATATAAGTATAACTTTATTCATTTTGAGGATTTTAATGATGACGGATACGCAGACTTTGAAATAGTAAGTAACGGGAATGGTGATGGCATACGGTTTTACTGGAGTCATGATGGGCAGTGTTATGAAAGGGAGGATGAATGATGGCAAACGAAAAAAACAGGCGGCATAAAAGGAATAAAGCAAAAAAAGAGATGGCTTTTATAAATACAAAGGCTTCATTTATAGCGGGCATTGTAGTTATTATTACAGTGATAAATGATGTGGTCGGACTAATTATAACTATTCCGTTCTGGGTGGATCTAATAGAGGCAATTGTTTGTATTCTATTATTGTTTTTGTTTATTGGAACAAAAAAATATGATAATTTATTAAAGACCAAAGGAGTAGAGAAATTCGGAGATTTTCTTACTGTTATTGGTTCATTTATATTCCTTTTGGAAAAGGGCGCACTGTCAGTTGCTTCTAAAGAAGAACTTGAATTATCAATATACAATGATAAGTTATCTATACTAATTGTTTTCGTAGTGTTTGGAATTGCTATAATTGTCGGGAGTTTTAGTTTGCTTATACACGAATACCCGGATGAGTAACTATTTATTAGATATTTGGGTGAAAATAAAGTTTGAAGAATGATCAAAGAATACTTCTAAAAATAGTGAGATTGTTTTAAGAGACTGGGAAATATGGTAGAATAGATCTAGCGGTATCTGGGGAGACGAGATGATATGGTTGCTGGTGTCAGGAAACTTGGAATAGGAATACAGGATTTTAAGAAGCTAAGGGAAGGCGGTTATGTATATGTGGACAAAACGGAGTATCTGTACCGTCTTGTCTCACTCTCAACGCCTTTTTTCTTAAGCCGTCCAAGGCGTTTCGGTAAGAGTCTGTTCCTTTCGATGCTAAGGTACTACTGGGAGGGCGAAAGAGAGCTTTTCAAAGGGCTGGCCATAGAGAAGCTTCTTGCGGATGATGCGCATGCCTGGGAGCCGTACCCGGTATTCTATTTTGATTTCAATAAGAATAATTATTCTGTCGACATGGCATTAGAGGTAGTCCTTGATGATCATTTGTCCAATTGGGAACAGAAGTATGGAATAAATGAAAAAAAGGAAGCCTTTTCAGTGAGATTTGGGAATGTGCTTAAAACGGCCTATGAGCAGACGGGCAAGAGATGTGTCATCCTTGTGGATGAGTATGACAAGCCGCTGCTTGAGGTTATGACGGATGAGGATAAGACCGAGCATAACCGTCAGGTATTTAAGGGATTTTTTAGTGTGCTTAAGAGTTATGACAGCTATATACAATTCGTATTCATTACCGGCGTAACAAAATTCAGCAAGGTGAGTATCTTCAGCGATCTGAATAATCTGAGAGATATTTCCATATCGGCTGAGTATGCCGGAATATGCGGTATAACGGAGGCGGAACTTCATAATGATCTGATGGAAGAGGTAAGGGAGTGCGGAAAAGAAAATGGGATGTCGGAAACGGAGTGTCTTGAAGTTCTTAAAAGGACTTATGACGGATACCGCTTTAACATAAAGGCCGAGGGAGTATACAATCCTTTCAGTTTACTTATGGCACTGGCAGATAGGAATTTTGGCTATCATTGGTTTGAAACAGGTACGCCCACATTCCTTGTAAAGCAGCTTAAGAAGATAAACTTTGATCCGTCTCAGATAACGGACGGTAGAATATACGCAACTGAACAGCAGCTCAAGGACTATCGTACCGACAATCCGAATCCCGTTCCGCTGCTGTACCAGTCCGGATATCTGACATTAAAGGATTACGACAGCAGATTTCGGAGTTTCCAGCTGGATTATCCCAATGATGAAGTAAAGTACGGTTTCATTGAGTCTCTTGCGCCTGATTATGTAGGGACACAGGAGGGTGGATCGCCGCTTGACATCAGATCTTTTTGTATTGATTTGGAGAACGGTGATACGGACAGTCTGCGTGACAGGTTTACTGCGATATATGCAAGACTTCCTTATGGTAGTGGCGATTATCTGGAGAGGGATTTCCAGAATGTGATATATATCGTATTCATGCTGATGGGGCAGTTTGTCCAGGCTGAGATTCATTCTGCAAAAGGCCGTGCCGATGTGGTGGTGGAGCTTAAAAATAACATATACATTTTTG
>CAMOJK010000062.1 GCA_946616835.1 uncultured Lachnospiraceae bacterium | reverse complement strand
GCTGTACACATCCACAAGAAGCAGGTTGTCCAGAAGAAGGTTCTTTATAAAGTTGTCCTTATCAAAGCGCTCCTTGTACGCTACCAGCAGCCCTTTCAGCTGAAAAGCAGCCATCTTTCCCACAAGATAAGCATTTTCGCTATTGCTGCCAACTATCAGGATATACTCAAGCTGCTGCTCATCCGATATCTTGAAAAAATGGCATCCCTGCATTTCCTGCCCATCAGCGGGAGACTTAACAAACTCTCTTACTGCCGCCGAAAAATCCCTGGCCTCAGCGTAGGTTGCCACTACCACCTTACCATCAGTATCGGTAACGCAGAGTTCCGCCCGTGATATCGCCGTAATACCGTCTATTGTGTTTTGTAAAATCTGGTTTGAAATCATAACCCCTTATCTCCTTATGCAACAGTATGCATGTAACCTTATGCAAAACCGACAATTACTCGTCACTATTATTTTGTAGTTTCGCCATAATGCCAAAGTAATTTTAATCTATTTAGCTGAAAAAATCCATAGTTTTGTAAACTAAATTTATAAACTTTATACAAGTCTCTTATCCTTGAAAGATTCCTCAGGAAGAGCCACCCAGAGAGATGCTATTAAAATATTCCTTGCATCCCTTAATATTCCTGCCTGCAGCCTCCAGGGAAGCACCGAGATAACAGCCTCAGGTTCCGAGCCGTTTAAGGCATTATACATGGAATCGCCCGTCCGAAACTCTGACAGCACACAGTTTTCCATATCTATATCCTCATACTCCCGTAAAATATTTCTCCTGATCCGTTCCGCATGTTCCATATCCTCGGTGATCAGAGTAACCTTCCTCCTTGTTCCCTGGAGATACCCTAACAGGAATTCCAGATAATCCTCAGCTTTCATATTGCGGTTATGTTGTGTGAAAATCCCAAAAAAAGTTCCTTTTTCGTTGCCGGATACATCAAAAACATTAAGACTCGCCAACTCCAGCCAGTTCTTTTTTTCCTCGCTTATATCAGTCTTAAAAAAAGATGCTTCAGTGGTGCATATAACCAGATCCAGTCCGGGCCTTTCCAGAAGATCCCTGGTCATATCCACAGCGTCCTTTAACGGCAGGTCTTCAAGTATCATTCCTTCTATTTCTATACTGCTCATTTTTTCTCCTGACTCTTGTAAATTTCGTTGTATTATATCAAATACAGAGGTCTTTATAAATATCGGGCAGATTGACTTTCAGGGCTTATGCTGATAAAATATTGATAAGTATAAAAAAGGAGGTTGGTGCTATGGAAGTTGGCGGAATACAGGGTGTTGTAATGGATGCTACATCCAGTCTGGCACAGGCCAGTGTGATGAACAATGTCGGTGTCGCAATGCTCAAGAACACAATGGAGCAGAATGAGATCCAGGGCGCCGGCATCACCAAGATGATGGAAATGTCAGTTAATCCTGCTGTAGGCGGGAACTTTGACATGTCGGTTTAATACATTTAATTTGAAATTATATGATAACAAAGAAAGCATCGCCATGTTCGGCTGTGCTTTTTGCTTTTATCAGATCAGATGCTATAGGGGGGATTTCCATGACAGGTGAATACGAAAGGCTGCTACAACATAACAGAAAGGTCATCTGTAATGCATGTGGTGGTCCGCTTAAATATCAGAGTTCAGGGGTATATGTGTGCGACGATTGCGGCGCAACCGAATATGACGATTTCGGCAAAATTAAAATGTACTTAGCCGAAAACGGCCCCACTTCCAAGGAAGAGATTGTTGCCGCCACAGGGGTCAGCAAGGAAATGGTAGCAAGATATCTCAAAGAACAGCGTCTCATGGTGCGCAGCGAAAAGAAAAGTGGCACCTGCCGGATCTGTGGCAGCAAGATTGCAAACGGGCTTCTCTGCGCTAACTGTGCCGCAGCCGACAAAACCTCCCCCGGCAAAAAGGGCACAAGCGGAAAGATGCGGTTCCGCAGAGAAAAATAGGCTGTCACACAGCAGATATCTTTCCGCTTTCTATCTTCACTCTGCGTTCCTTATACAGATGCCCCACGGCCCTTTTGAATTCATTCTTGCTCATACCGGTATATTTCTTTATCGTTTCCGGATCAGACTTTTCTCCAAAAGGGAGTACGCCTCCGTTTTCATCGATGAGCTTCAGAATCTTTTCCATATCCGGTTCCATCTGGAGATAAGCCTTCTGCCTGATACATAAATTAAGCTGCCCGTCATCCCTGACTTTTGTAACGCGAAGACTAATGGGGTGTCCCAGCTTTATATCCTCACCGAAAAGCTCATTCCTCGGAATGATCGCTGAATACCTGTTATCAACAGCCACAAATACTCCCAGCCTGTCATTTATCTCATAAGGAGTCCCTGTCACCATATCCCCGGTATGATAGGGAGACTCCCTGTCCAGCAACTTATAAACCTTCATCGTTGCAGCAAGTCTTTTGCTTTTATCTATGTACAGATTCACCAGTACATTTTCACCCGCATGAAGCTGCCTGGTCTGCTGCGCATAAGGCAAAAACAGGTCTCTTTCAAGCCCCCAGTCCAAAAAAGCGCCTATCTTTGTAACAGACACCACTTCCAAAAGCCCAAGATTATTAAGAGTAAGTTTTGGTCTGTTTACCGTGGCTATGAGTCTGTCATCAGAATCACGGTAGACAAAGACTTCAATCTCATCATTTATACTTAGTCCTTCCGGCACCTGACGCCTGGGCAGCAGAATGCGCTCTTCATCATTTTCCTCAGACAGATAAATTCCAAAATCGACCTTCTTTACTGCCTTTAATTTCTGTATTTCTCCTATCTTAAACATCAGTCTGCTCCCTATCTTCATTTTTACGATTGTTTCTATTCTACCATTTTATTTGGAAGTATTCACATATAAATCATATTTTCCGAATTCCATCGACAAATCATCAGTTGTTACCGCAGCCCATTTAGTATATAATATCATAAGTGAAATGTGGGGGTTATCTGCCTGATCCTGTCTTCAATAAGTGATCCAGCAGTTTACTATAAATGAATCCTAACAAAAAAAACAAACGCGTAATCGAGGTTATAGTATCTGTTATCATGTCTGTTGCAATGGGCATGGTATCTACTATAATCGTATGTTCAAATCCCAATGCAAACACTCCGCCTTTTGTAATATTCTGTTTCCTCAATGTCACAGAATCCATAATAACAGGCGTCTGCGTTGCACTTTTCATTCCTTTAGGAAAGATAAGCGATGCCCTGGTCAGGAAACTAAAACTCAAGAATCCTTCTCTGGAATACAATCTGGTATATTCCATTCCACTTGCTATAGGAAATGCCCTGATAGTAAGTGTAGTAGTGAGCTTTATAAATATCGCCATCGCATATACCCGCCTGGATCCGACACAATGCCCGCCCCTGCTTGTAATGTGGGCATCCAGCTGGATTCCCCTTGTCATTCCAATGAACATCATTTCCTATATTTTTTCCGTTATTGTCTATCCCATGGTAAGTAACCATTTTTCAAGCGACCTCAGGAAACCTGGAATCGGTAAAAGACTTAGAAATTATCAGCTTGAAATGCTCCTCGTCTTTGCAGTTATAATAGCAGGAGTCACCATTGTCGTTGACCTGGTTGTAGTGGACCGTTCAAAAACCGCACTGCAGAATAAAGTCTCTGAGCTGATTGCCATCAACAGTCGGCAGATAGAATTAAATATTGATGCCTATCTTGACCGAATGGAGACTACCCCCACCCTGCTTTACTCCGACGAAACATACTATAGCTATGATGCAACGGACAGCAGTATAAGTGCATATGACAAAGTCAAGACAGAGGAGGCCATTACCGACAGGATCATTGATATAGGTCTTATGAATAACTACAATGATTTTGGCATAATATACGCTGATGACCACAAGGTTGGCTGGGTATCCCAAGGAACACAGAATCTTTTCGAAGACAGCCCCCTCTACGATTCTTTTTCAAGCTTCATACAGGATAACCGGCAGGGTGCATGGCTCTTTGGCATCAATGGCAGCAGTGACAGATTTTATTACATAAAGAAATTGAATCCGAATGCCATACTTGTTTCTTCTGTATACACCAGCGAGCTTGCTTCTGTTTTCATATATCCCAGACAGATTGATGGAATGGACATACGCCTGGTGGATGATAATAATACCATAGTTTACTCTTCAAATCAGGATGAATCCGGAACACAGCTGCCGGAAGAAATATCTTCAATGATAACTGGAGCCGCAGCTGAACCCGGAGACTCCAGCACGGTAATCGGAAGTGAATATATGATAAATACAAATGTATGCACAAACGGCTGGCGTGTTGTCTGCACTGTTCCCACTGCTATAGTTATAAAGGAAGCTGAAGAGCTTAAGTCTTTTACCATGAGGATTTCCTCACTTATGGCTCTGATCTTTGTTCTAGCAGGGCTTTTGCTTATAAGGCGTGTTTCCCTTCCCATGGACGACCTGGTAATGAGCCTGCAGTATAAGGCAGATATAGACAGACTCTCCGGCACCATGAACAAAGCAGCTTTCCAGGAAACAGTAGAAAAAAGACTCGCTCAGGACATCCCCGATACACTCCGCGCATTTGTCATGCTGGATATGGATAATTTCAAGCTTGTTAATGATAAAAACGGACACAGCTACGGTGATCAGGTCATAATCCGTTTTGGCAAACTGATAAGAAACCTGTATGATAGCGAAACCCTCATAGGCCGCCTTGGCGGTGATGAGTTTGCAATCTATATTGAGTCTGCAGCCGGCCAAACGCCCGATATTGACAGTTTCCGGAAGACAGTCACATCCGGTCTGGATAAAATCACTGAAGCCTTCCGGGAAGAGTTTAAGGAAGAACAGGCCACCATCGACATTTCCGTGAGCATGGGCGTGTACATAAGCAGCGATTCAGCTCCGACTTTCAAGCAGCTTTATGACAAAGCAGACAAAGCCCTATATCAGTCAAAAGAAAAAGGCAAAAGCCGTTACACACTTTATGAGGAGGGAGAGGGAAATGCGTAATCTTGACCGTGAGCACCTTCTGCTGGTAATCCTCATTCTTATGTTAGGTGTCAGCGCCGCTATCATGCTGCAGCGTGAAAACAGCAGGATGTCCCCTGCAGACAATATATCTGACAGACACGAAAAAACCCTCCTGCTCTCCTGGTGGGGAAATGATCCCAGACATAAATACACCATGGAGGGTGTAAACCACTTTGCAGACATTAATCCCAATGTAATAATTGACTATCGCTATGGCGAATGGAATGGGTACGAGAAAAAAACAATGGTATGGATGATGTCAGACACAGAAGCTGATGTCATGCAGATAAATTATGCCTGGCTTGATGAATACTCCTCAGACGGAACCGGATTTTATGATTTAAATGATCTTGCAGATTACATCTACCTTGATGCATTCACGGATGAGCAGCTGGAATACGGCACCAGGAACGGTCACCTTAATGCCCTCCCCATTGCCATGAATTCGCATGTTTTCTACTACAATCAGGATGTTCTTGACAAATACGGTGCAAAAGCTCCCACAACCTGGGACGAAATGTTCGAGACAGGCCAGATCCTTAAGAAGGATGATCTCTATCTGTTGGGAATGGGCAAGAAGCAGATGTTCTTACTGTTAATTGCCTACTATGAACAAAGTACCGGAAAGGCAATGTTTGGTCCCGATGGAAGCTTTAATGCCACACCGGATGAAATGTCAGAACTTTTAGTATTCTATAAAAAATTGCTGGATGAGAATGTACTCTGCCCTACCGAAAGTTTTGACAAAAGCAAATATTTAAACGGAAAGATAGCAGGCACCATGTGCTGGATAAGTGACACGCAGAAATACTGTGATGCCCTTGAGGAAAAAGGAGTTACCGTCACCAGATGTCTCTATCCCATGTTGCCGGAGGCAAAAAGAACCGGCTGGTATATAAAGCCTGCCACCATGTGGGCAATCAGTTCAGATGTCAGACACCCCGAAGAGGCAGCCCTGTTACTCAACTACCTGCTAAATGATCCGTATATGATAAAGCTCCAGGGAACCGAAAAAGGGGTTCCTGTAAGCAGCATAGCTATCGGAGTCCTTGAAACCGAAGGTCTCAAGGATACCAATGAATACGCCGCAACCGAAGACATCATGTCGCACAGCAGCGAAACAAATCTCATTATTTCCAATATGGAAAAAGAAGAAGTAATAGAAATCTTTAAGCAGAATGCGGATGAGTATATCTTCGACCGCATGGATGCTGACGAGTGTGCAGATATTATATGCAGTGAAATACGGAATGCCTGCATCGAATAAGGCCTTCCGTAATTTCTATTTTTTCACCACCACATCCATAATCTTTCTGTCACAGTACCTGCAGACATAATCGCTGTATACAGCTCCGGTAATAGGTGCACCGCAGGAAGGACAGCTGTCCTTTACTATCTTTTTTGCCAGCGCGACCTGCATCACTCCATTATGCTTTTCAATGGTACAGTGCCTTAAATATCCCTTTCTCATAGCCCGCCTTACAAGAGAGAGCCTGCGTTTTGCGGGCATCCTTCCTTCAGCCGGAAGACGCGATGCAGCAACAAAAGGCACCTTTATGGTTGAAAAAAACTTTGCCATAGCGTCAGCCGTCATAACAAGCCTTATCCTGATCACCCTGTTCAAAAGCAGCGGCATCAGCCCAAAGAATATAAAAGCGCTTGTAATAATAGTTGATATCAGGTCATATCGTATAAGTTCAAAACTCTGGAGGTGTTTTTCCGGATCCAGCAGTGTTTCCCTGTAGTATTCCTCATTATTATAATTAGATAACGCCTCTGTCCCCATTCCAAAAGAAACCAGCATAAAGAAAAGCGATACCCCCATGAGTACGGGGAACAAAATGCGTCTTAATTTCAGCAGCTTCGCAGTGTAATATTCATAGTTCTTTGAATTACCCTTAAGCTCGTTGGAAATACTGTAGAACCGCTCTCCCGAAATCACCCTTGCCCTCAGGTCCGAACTGCCACAGTACTCACACTGCCCTGTAAAATACATTTTCTTTTCGATAACAGCTCCGCAGTTCACGCATTCACAGGTGCAGGTCTTAGATGCAAGCACCGTCTTTCCGTCCTTATTTGTATAATTCTTCATATAAAGGATACTGAAAAGCTTAAGCTGCAGAGCGACCATACCCGGATTTCTGCCAATTGCCTCTGCCAGTTCTGCATCACTTACAGTGCCGTCAAGGTCTCCTTCGAAATAACCGTTATAAAAATAAGCATCCCCTATCCATTCTTTTGAAATATAAACTATAAGGAGTATTACAGGTCCCACGATTATCCAGAATATAAAATCCGGTGTTGCTTTGGCATGTGCTATGGTAAACCAGTCCCCCCAGTACCTTATCACAAGATATAACTCCCAGGATACACCCGTGATAAGATTCAGTATCGTGAACAGAGCCAGCACCGCATTTTTTATTTTGAGAATCCGTATAAGCTTTTCTTTCAGATACATTGTCCGCCACCTCTATATCCAATAGGGATAATCCTCTATGGTTATCATCCCGTTTTCATCCTTACTGATAAAACATGCCAGAAAGGCATCCGCAAAGCTTATTCCAGTCGTATACAGTATAAACACCGGAAACATCATTCCTATTATCCCCATGCACAGAAAAACTATCGCCTTTTTGTTGTTATACAGAAAAAACTGTCCTCCAAAACATCCCAGCAAAAATCCGAGCCATACATACGCTGTCTTTTTTACCATAACCGGATTTTTAACAGGTGTAGCATCTTCCGCAATCCTTCGACAGACGATTTTCATAAGTATAAGCAGCACTATGCTTCCTGCTATGGAAAGGAACGCCAGTATATAACCTGTCACGCTCAAGATTTTCATTGCCGAAGAATAAGCCTCATACAGAGGACTAAACTCCGGCTCATAGGTGAGCATATCATACATATTCCCGTTCTCCAGCATTTCCGACATTTCCCCCTGATTGCTGTACATAAGATCAGCAGACAGACCAGTATTGAAAAACAAGATTTCAAAGAAAGCCCTGCCTATAAGCATCATTGAAGAGGACAGCATGACCATCAGTACTGCCATCAATAACAGACCTTCAATATGAAGATTTCTCATATTTTTTGTTTTACTGCTGCAATCTTTAGGCGGAAAAAAGCGTTCCATTTTCACCTCCATACAAATAATATGTCACTGTTAAAATCATAAAACTGCCGTGAAGTATTATACTCCCCGGCAATTTATCCAATCACTTTGCGAATATCACCTTTGAGTCTTCCAACTCATAATAATCTCCGCTGAAATTCTCCGCCTGTTTATTCCCTGTCCGGTCTGTCCATGCCAGATATATTGCAAAAGAATTCCCGGAATCATCAACTACTGCACATGGTATTATGCCGGGGCCACCATTGTGTGACGACTTAAAGTACTTGTCATAGTCAAATCCCATATCAAACGGATTCCACCCCACCATTTCCTCTACAGAAGTAGCAAATGCTGTCGTCAACCATGGACCGGAATATCTATCAAGCCTGAAATTATTTCCCGGAGTACCAAATTCATCCATAAGCTGAACATTATTGCTGCTAGTGTCCTCCATTACTTCCGGATCCATTAGTGCATATGTGATTGCACTATGGATAGTATCTGCCATCTGTGTATCCGCAGAGACTTTTGATTTTTCAATGTACTTTATTAGCTGTGGCGCCATTACCCCGATCAGTATCGCCATAATTGCAATAACAATAATAAGCTCAACCAAAGAAAAACCCCTGTTTGCATTTTCTTTCACTCTTCTCATTTTAAACCTCCCATTTCAAAATGAAAATCCTGCATATTATCCGTAACACTTTCGTGTTAAAAATAATATAATATGATCCGAGCGCAAAATAAACCTTAGTTTCGGCGGATTACACCGGCAAAAAAAGCCTTTTTCAGCAAATTAGGAATCAAGCCTACTATCAATTTTATATAACAACCTGAGATTTTGCTTTTTTACGCATTGTATCTGTGCTAAACTTGTAAATGGTAAAATCTTATTAGTCTATTTTAAGGAGCATTTTGTATGTATTGTCCTGGTTGCGGAAAACCCATCGAAGAAGACAGCCTTTTTTGCAGATACTGCGGAAGAAAGATATCTCCCGCCCCTGCTGCAATAACAGATCCACCTCTGAATATAAATGAAACAACTTCCATTGCCAAAAACACAGCCTCCACTGCAGAGTATACGGGAGAAGCTAATATTTTCCGTTTTATGGGAAAAGAGTTGCACATTTCTCCTGAAATGGATGTTTTCAATCATTACAGGCGTGAGTATAAAAAGAAAGCTGCAGAAATGTCCAACCTGCTGAACAAGGATTATTCCGCCCGTATCTTTGATCTTGACTCATATTTTGAACAGTTTCCGATTATATACCGCACGCACCTGGAAGTACTGACAAAAGGAGCATTTGCTACACTTATCGCAAACAATGTCTACGATCTTCCGTATAATAATTTTTATGAGAATCATATTGCCGATTTCTGTCTGGCACAGGCTGATTATGACAAAATAATAGATTCTTTCAACCAGACTATTAAAAACAATCAAAACAAAATAATAGACACCTATAACTATATTCCCGGAATGGTATTCTCAGGATTAGGAGGATTTATTACTGCAACAGCAGTCAATATAGCAGCCTCAAACATAGTGGAAGATACGGTAAAAAAAGCCAATGTTTCCCCTTCTCAAAGGGCTGAGCTCTATTCCCGGATTGATCATAATGCTATGATAGCAGATGCGAATATTGACTACTGGCGTGTCTTCCTTTCCATGACCTATCAGCTCAACATAAGAAATTATCCTGTATGGTATCCCACTGTTGAAAACAATCAAAAAGCAAACGGATTGTTTAATAATATTGTCTCAGGAACAGTTCCACGCGAAAAACACGCAGATATACTTATTGAGATTTTTCAGCTTATGCCTTTTTCGGATGATTTATTTGGATATATTAACACCTATTGCGGAGAGAACTCCGATATCGATGAAATCAACCGGTATTTCGGATGTTTTGACAAAAAACATGTCTGATATTATTACATCAGCTGCTGATCATTCCCAGCAGATCCGAAGCTCTGTCCGCCGGATGTTTTTTTATGTAATCAATTCCCTTAAGGGCGTGTTTTGAAAACCTTACCTTAAGCCCCATTGCCTGAAGACGCTCAACACCTATCTTAATCTCATGTGCCATAAAAGGTTCACCGAGTATTCCACTTGAAAGACTTATGATTTCTATTGTTTTTATCATTTTCTCTTCCTTTCCGTTATTCCTGCCACTAACTTATGGAGAATGTATGCGACTGGCAGGGATATCACAGCAACAGCCGTTACATACAGAAACGGCATGTTCTAAGTGCACAATGATGTAAAATGATAATCAGCGCACAAAATCCCAGAAATGATTTGGTCAGTTCATATTTTCTTATTTTCTGCTTAAAGCCGGATAGTCATTCCGGAATGTCTTACCCGCAAAAGATATCTATTTTATACCAATTTCGGGTAATAGGCTCTGTCTATAGCAGACAATAATTATCATATATTAGATTCTACAGCCAGCCCCCAATATAATGCAACATATGAAAACAATTATAATACATGGAGGAAACAACTATGAAAAAATGGGCAAAATTCTTATCATTGGCCCTGGCTGCAACAATATCCTTTACAGGATGCGGACCGGCCGGTACAACAGCAGGGGCCACAACAGCAGAAGCTTCAGATAACGGTAGTACTGAAGAATTGGTAGACTTCAATATAGGACATCTGCCGGCAACAGGTCATATTCTTTACTTCATCGCTTATGAGGAGGGCTTTTTTGCTGAGGAAGGACTGAATGTAACTCTGACTCAGTACAGCAACAACACAGAGGAGCTCGCTGCATTAGAGTCCGGAAAGCTCGATGTAGCTCCCATAAACGCTACCAATCTGATCAAGTTTATCGGCGAAGGACACGATATCACTTCTTTCGGAGGAGTAATGAGCGACGGACATGCACTTGTCATCGATCCTGATCTCGTTGAAGGGCTCAGTGAAGAAGAGTACCACAATAATCTGGAAATTCTGAAAGGCAAAACCATTGTTTTACAGGCCAACAGTACATACGATATAGAATTCCGCACTGCACTGCTGGAAGCCGGTTTTGACCTTGAAAAAGACATCACCATACTTACTGCTGACAGCGGAACTGACGCTTTCAATTCATTAAAGAACAAAGAGATCGACGGAGCAGCCGTATATGCACCTTTTCGCCAGATTGCTTTAAATGACGGATATATTCCCCTTATGTACTGCGACGAGATTGATTATTTCGATCATCCCATCTGCTGCCGCGAGGTAACCCTGACGGAGAATATAAATGCAGATCCTGATAAGTACGTTGCTTTTACCAGAGCAATGATCCGCGCTTCACAGTTCCTGCTTGAGGACAAAGATAAGTCCATCGATGATGCACTGAAATATCTGGACATCGACAGGGAGATCCTTTACGAGGATACATACAACCACTCCATCAACAATCCCGATCCCGATGAGTCCAAGACTGTAACCTTCTACAACGCAATGCTGACTCTCGGCTATATTGATAAGGAGATCAATGTAACCGAGTCTGTAAATAACGAGATTTATGAGACTGCACTTAACGACCTGATCAGCAAAGATCCCGATAATGCGTACCTGAAGGAGCTTCAGGAGTATCATGAGAATGCTCTTTATACTGCTGATTGCTGCACAAAAGATGGCACCACAGGCGAAACCGCTGACTGCTGCGGTGATGCTGAAGAAAAAGTGGCAGCCTGCTGCGATTGAAGTGTGATCGATCATGGATAAGAAAACCGGACAATCTAACCGATTTATCAATTCCACTGTCATCCTGTATATCGTCCTCTGGCTGTTACAGCCTGTCCCCAATCGGACCGAGGGCGATATCAGGGGCATAGCAACCTATACCATGATCCTGGCCACGGTGGTATTCATTATCTATTTAGCGGTAAATATAGCATCATTTGAAAAAAACATATATGTCACTACAAAAAGTATCACCGGAACAGTCCTTGCAGTACTTGGTTTATGGGTAATCCTTACAGCAAAGACCGGTATCCTTGAGGAAGCCCTTTTTCCTTCTCCAGAGATAGTATTACGCCAGATGTTCAGTGACAGCCGTCTGCCGGGAGACATATTGAGCTCTCTCATCACTCTGGGCAAAGGATATCTGAGTGCTCTGGTGTTTGGCATCTTTCTGGGATCAGTACTGGGAATGAGCAAGAAATTCGGGAACAGCATAACTTACATCACCACTTTCCTGAAACTCATACCACCCATTGTATATATCCCGTATGCAATTGCTCTGTTGCCGCGATATGAATCAGTATCAACCTTTGTCATCTTTATGTCATCCTTCTGGCCCATTTTTTCATCAACCTATGTGGGTGTAAAGGGCGTAGAAAAACAGTATCTTGACTCTGCCAAGGTACTGAATGTGGGATTCTTTTCCCGGATGATAAATGTGATACTTCCGGCCTCCCTGTCAGAGATCTTCATAGGATGCAATCAGGGTTTAGCCTATTCCTTTATCATGCTGACATCAGCAGAAATGATCGGGGGATCGGCAGGCATCGGATATTACATTAAGTACTATTCAAATTTTGGAGATTTTACAAGGATCATTGTAGGTATCCTTGTGATCGGAATAATAATAAGTATCATCACTTTTTTGATCAGTAAGCTGGAAAACCACCTGCTTCGCTGGAAGCCAAAATAAACGGAGGTAGGCTCATGAATAAAATTGAAATCGATCATCTGTCACTGGATTATGCCGAAAAGAAGGGCAGCTTTACAGCTCTGCAGGATGTATCATTAACCGTAAAAGAGGGAGAATTCGTCAGCATCATCGGCTCCAGCGGATGCGGAAAAAGTACACTCCTAAGCGTCCTGGAAGGGCTTAACCACCCTTCATCAGGAACCGTAAAGATAAACGGCGAACCGGTAAAAGGATGCGGGATAGACAGAGGTGTCGTATTCCAGCAGTATTCCCTTTTTCCATGGATGACAGCAAGAAATAATGTTGCCTTCGGAATCAAACAAAGCCGCAAAGAACTGTCTCGCGCAGAGAGATTACAGATTGCAGATGAATATCTTAAAAAAGTCGGACTGGATAATTTCGGAAATAAATATCCCGGTCAGCTGTCAGGCGGAATGCAGCAAAGAGTAGCCATCGCCAGGGCACTTGCCATGGATACGGATATACTGCTGATGGATGAGCCCTTTGGTGCCATAGATCCCAAAAACCGCACTGCCTTGTGGGAACTGCTGTTAGAACTCTGGGAAAATGATTCCGAGAAGAAAAAGACCGTGCTTTTTGTAACTCATGATATCGATGAAGCAATCTTCCTGTCTGACAGGATCATCATGATGGACTCTGCCCCGGGCAGGGTCTCAGCAGAGATCGAGGTTCCTTTCCGCAGACCGCGTATCCGCACAGAACTTCTCCGCTCCAAGGAATACAACTTCTTCAAAAATAACCTCTTGAACGCCTTCTACAACGAGGAAGAAGAGGTCGAAGAAGATAATCACTATATCGAAAGCTATATCGATAAAATTGCATTATAAAACAAACAGAAACCCCCAATGCATTCCTGCACCGGGGGTTTTAATTTAATATCCATGCATCATTTTCCCCTCTTTTCTGTCACGGATTTTGCAATTATTTTACATTCTATTTTTATGCAGGTCAAAGATTGTTTTTACAGATTTCCCTTCTCTTAGCGAGAGTTTTTTCGAACATCTCATCGGCAATATCTGGAAATCCGTCATGTATAACACGAGTCCCCACCTCGGTGATACCTCCAGGAGTTGCTACACGGTTTACCACATCTTCGAAGCTCATCTCCTTCTGAATCATAAGCTCTCCCGTAGAGCAAAGGGTATCCAGAACCATTTTGATCACCTGCTCCTGCGGGATCGAAGTATGAGCCATAGCAGACTGACAGATCACATCAAATACGGAGGCGATGAATCCCGGCATACAGCTTACAAGTTCGGAGCCCATGCCCATCTCATTTTCAGGTAATTCTATTACATTACCGATACAGGACAGCAATCCGCTTAATCCTTTCCTGTCATCACCGCTAACAAATCCGTTATATGTAACAAGTGTCTGAGATCTGTTTATCTCGGCAGTTAAACTTGGAATAACTTTTGCGTATTTCCGGTTGCTGACCCTCTCCAGAGCCTCAAATGTAATGCTTCCGTTAAGTGATACGATCAGTGTATCTTCTCTCACCACACCGGAAATTTCCCTAAGAACGGATAACAGATCTGTCGGACGAGTACATATAAAGACAATATCCGACGACTGCGCAAGATCAGTATTTGTTCTGCAAATGACATATTTATCAGGAGCTTCTGCGATTTTAGATATGGTTCTGTTTGATATGAAAAGTTCGTCACACTTTACTTTACCTGATTCGCTAAACTTCATAAGAAGCATTTTCCCCATACTGCCATATCCTATTATTCCTATCTTCATGTCCTTCCCCCTTCATCCTTGCATGGTTATAGTCATATAAATCATATTCCATCCACGCAAAAGAACTGCAGAAAAACATTCTACAGTTCCTTTAATATGGATTTATTTTAAATTTTATATCCTTTTATTACACCGGTCAAAGAATATTTTCTACTGCCTTCCTAACCTCTTCCATATCTACAGTAGGCTCAAATCTTGCGATCACCTGCCCATCACGGCCGATAAGGAACTTGGTAAAATTCCACTTAATGTATGCCTTGTCTCCGAACTTTTTATTGTTCATATCCGCAAATTTATCAAGGGAAAAATTCTTGATTCCCTTGCCGAAGCCTTCAAACGGCTTTTCGGTTGCCAGCCATGCAAACAGCGGATCTGCATTTTCTCCGTTCACATCAATCTTTGCGAACTGGGGAAACTCTGTCCCGAACTTAAGGGTACAAAACTCATGTATCTCATCCTCTGTTCCCGGAGCCTGGCCTGCAAACTGATTGCAGGGGAAATCGAGTATCTCAAATCCCTTATCCCTGAGGTCCTTGTACATTGCCTCAAGGGGTTCGTAATGTGGTGTAAAACCGCACCCTGTAGCCGTATTGACCACAAGCAGCACCTTGCCTGCATACTCGCCAAGATTAACCTCATTACCCTTTCTGTCCTTTACTGTAAAATCATATATTGCTGCCATAAAATTTTTCCTCCTTTGTTTGTTTATTCATTTTACACAATTGTATTTTATACAATTTAATATGTCAAGGTGGTTTTTCTTTTTTTTATAACTAAAACTTCCCACACCGTGTAGTCTTAGGCTGTATACATCATTCTTTCAGTTCGTGAAACATTCCATGACATAATAATAAAGCCACAGCTATTTCCGAACCACCTACGGAAAGTAGAGTGATTATTCGGAAACAAGATCAAAAACACTCATCTGCTGATACTTATCCGGAAGTTCCTGCATAAATCCGAAACATGCCTCCGGAGTTGAAAGGATTCCATTGTCCTCACAGATTCTCAGGAATATATCCTTTAATTCTTGTGCATTCGGACTTGGCAGTTCATACGCATTCCCATACATTTTAATGTAGCGCTCTTTCATTCCCGGAAAATGCCTGTCTAGTGCGGCATAATAGTATTCTCTGTCGCCTTCCCGAAGCGTCAGTCCCATTCCGAAATCGATGATTCCTTTCACACCAACCCTGACACACTCATTCAGGATTGCTCTGATATTATCCTCTGTATCATTGATAAAAGGCAGAATCGGTGTAATCCAGACAATCGTAGGAATACCCCTTTTCTGCATTTCTTCCAGCACTTCTATACGACGTTTTGTGTTACATACATTCGGCTCTATAATCCGGCACAGGTCATCATCATAAGTTGTCAATGTCATCTGCACCACACATTTTGCAGAGCGGTTAATTTCTGACAGCAAATCAATATCCCGAAGAATTCGATCCGATTTTGTCTGAACTGCAACACCGAAACCATTCTCCAGGATGATCTTCAGACATTTCCTTGTAAGCTCCAATTTTTCCTCACAGTGCATATAAGGATCTGACATCGCACCTGTTCCGATCATGCACTTTTTTCTTTTCGACTTCAATGTCTTTTCCAGAAGCTCCGGTGCATTCTGTTTTACCTCAATATCTTCAAAGGGATGCGTAAACTGATAACACCGGCTCCTGCTGTCACAGTAAATGCAGCCGTGAGTACATCCTCTGTAAATATTCATTCCATAGTATCCACCGCTTCCGGTCAGAATCCCTTTTGCATCAACAAAATGCATTTAATGCCGTTCCGCCTTTCTTCTCTTTTTTCTTTCCGGCAGTTCATCCCACATACTCTCGACCAGCTTACACAGGAACTCCCGATCATCAATATCTTCCACCAGAATCATCTCCTTTGCTCCTTCATAAGGAAGCTCCATTGATGCATCCGGCAGCATTTTAAGCACTGCAGGAACATGCTTTACCAGAAGCCTGTCATCATAGATACCGCCGAATACTCTGCCTCGATAATAAAGGATATACTCACCCATCATCGCTCTGCAGGTGATCTCATCAAGTCCTGACAGCTGCTCTAATACAAAATCCAGATATTCTTTCGTTGATGCCATACCGCTTCCCTTCTATCCATTAACAAGTTTCAGGAACTTCTTATCATTCATCTGCTCGTTTGTTACATACTCACCATCATGGAACAATGCATAATTTGTGATCGGGGTAGGAGCATTTTGTGCCTCATCCCTGTTTTCTATATGAATTGCCCGAAATGGGATACCGTTCTCTTTAGCCGTCTGTTCCAGGATTGGAACATACTTTGCATTGAACGGACATTGGCTCGTATAATACAAAACATATCCGTTCTCATCTATATGCGGATGCTTGGCGCTATCTTTGAACCGTGGTGAGCCAGACTTCTTATCAAACGGCAGATACCAGAGTTGAATACCGTTGTCCGCCTCATCCGCAATAGCAAAACCTTTGTACTTCAGAAACTTCGGATCAGACAGAAACGGCTTTTTCTTCGCAGCACATAATATACACAGCCCACTTCGTCCCTTTTCCTTGCTATCCTCTATGCAGGCATTTAACAGGTCCGAAGAATATCCGTGGCCTTTGAATGCTCCGGACACCCACAGGCAGTCAATATACATATAGCCATCCGCCTCAATCGGAATCCACGCATTTTCCGCCGGAATGTATTCGATAAAGCACTTTCCGCGCTCTACGCTCTTTAAGAAAACAAGTCCTTCATCAAACCTGTCAGCCAGCCAGGCCTTCTTGGACGATACCTGCACATCCTTGTTATTGGAAATAGCACAGCAAATATGTTCCTTTTCCAGATTTTCCTTTGTAACTCTGATGTATTCCATATGCTCAATTCTCCTTTGCCTTAATCGGATGCCGGATCACAGTCTTCAGCTTCTCAGGCGCCACCTTATTTTCCGGCATATAAAACTCTTTGTATTCCTTCTTGAAATCAAATGCCACTTATGTCTACCTCCCTGCATCCTTCTCTTCAAAAGGTTTATTCCAGGAACCGATCTCAATCAGATTTCCTTCCGGATCAGCGATATAGCAGGTCCTCTGTCCCCAAGGCTCCAACTCAGGCTCCAATACCGGCGTTGCCCCATTTTCAATTGCATTCTTGAACGCAGCATCGACTTCATCAAAGGTATCTACATAAAGAGCAATTTCCGAATGTCCATTCAGGCCCCGCACATACTCATACCGGCGGTTTGTCATCTTTTCAAAATCTTTCCTGCCGTACAGCAGAAACAGCGTTCCGTCTTTCACAAGATATACATTGGATGCATCCTCCGCCTCCTTGATCTCAAATCCAA
>CAMOJK010000061.1 GCA_946616835.1 uncultured Lachnospiraceae bacterium | reverse complement strand
ACGGAATTCCGTGAATTGTACAGGACTCTGGCAAGGAAAAATGATAAAATAGCCTTGAAAGAATTGTTTAGTAAAGACGAGAGGTTTCAGTCAATAGATGAGGATACGCTGCGCGTGATATCGGTAGCAACTGACAGACCGTCACTCTGGAATAATAGGAAGAAAGCAACGGCAGAAAATGGAGGATATTCTATGTGTAAGGCAATGGACGAGATAGAAGCAGACGTAAGGGCTGAGGAAAGAGTTATACGTGATACAGAAAAAATCACTGATATGTTAAGCCGTGGAAAGACTGTAGAGGAAATAGTAGAATTTTGCAATTACCCTTACAAGCAGGTAAAAGAGATAGCCAGCAGCATGAGCAGTAAATAAGCAAAGGGAGTTCCTATGAATTACAAATGGATCGCGGTCATTTTGATGGTCGTTATATATCTGTACAGGATGCTGATATCTGTTCTCAGTCTTATGTCAGAAAAAAATCCGATACCGGAAAATGTATCGGATGTCTATGATGCTGAGACATATGCCAATCTGTCACCGTCACCCTTAGTTGTGAAGCTGGAGTATTCGCATCCTACGCTCAGCCAGCGGATAGATGCCATCAGGAAACTGCAGTCATAAATGAAGCAATTCTGATGATTTTTATTTAATTAAATACTCCTTCATCAGCAGTCCGTGTTCACGGAGTTCATCATCCGTCCAATCATATAGCTTGTCGCAGTCAGGTTTTATGAAAGCTGAAGCTTCGTCTTTGTTGGAGAGATTCCAGCCAATCCAGCTGATATTGTATTTTGCCATAAGTTCCATCCATGCTGCTGTTTCTTCTTTGTTTATATCACCGTCACCGGCGGCATTGCAGAATCCGCATTCTGTTACATAGATGGGAAGGCCTTTTTCCAAAGCACCAAGAGCAAGGTTTCTTAAGGAATCCCTGTGTGTATCAGCATAAAAGTGCAGCGTGTACATCAGATTTCCATAAGGAAGAGGGTCTGTTGCAGGCTTGTCAACTTCCTGGCTCCAGCAGGGAGTACCTACGATTATGACACTGTCGGGTATGATCCCTCTGATAACGGGAATAACCTGATTAGCATAGTTACAGATCTTGTCCCAGGTGACATCTTCACCGTTGGGTTCATTGCAGATCTCGTAGATCACATTGTCATATGCTTTTAACAAGGGACACATTTTCTTGAAAAATGATATGGCAGCGTCCGTATGGATATTAGGATCGCATTCCAGCAGAACATGCCAGTCCAGCATCACATATATTCCAAGGGATGCCGCATCTCTCACAGCGGTAAGTATCATCTCTTCGAGATCCTGGCGATGACCATCACTTCCGTCTGCGTAACCGTCTTTTTCGTCTGCGCGCCCTGCGTACATTGCGAGTCTGAATATGGAAATGTCCCATTCATCAGCGAGATATTTCATTGTCTTTAAGTTGATGTATTCAGGATAGCTGGAAAGATTATGTGTGCTGACACCTTTAAGCCTTGTCTTTTCACCGTGCTCGTCGGTGAGATACATGCCATCGACATGGAGTTTGCCGTGTATTCCGAAAGGTGTAGAATTTCCGTTCCTCTTTGCTGATATGGAAATTTTGCCTGCCTGTGATGTTGTATTTTCGTTCATATAGTAACCGCCCTTTTTGAAAATGTAACGCGATAAACGATCTGCAGTGTCAATGGAACAAACAATTTAAGTATTTACACTCGTGTTATTATAACATAATTCCATGATATCAGCCATCAAAAGTATCGGTGATTGCGATATTGTGATAAAATGGAAAAATCGTGCGGTTAGTATGGCACGGTATTCGCAAACGGAAAAGCAGGTAGTGTGTTCCGTACAAAGTGCTCGTTATGGAGGATAGTGTGAAAAATCGCTCTGAAAGAGTCGATTTTTCACCAGCGATTTGTGCTGAGCCCAAATCGCATGATTGCAGCGGCGAATCTGATATTCGCCGCGCATGCTTCGCACAAGGTGCTCAGCAGAGAGGAATAATATGATAAAGTACATATTCTGGGATCTGGACGGAACCATAATGGAATCAGGAAGCGGTGTGCTGGGATCTGTGAGATATGCTTTGGAAAAGATGGGCGTGGAACTGCCGGAGAGCGAGGTCCGCAAGTTTATAGGTCCCTCACTTTTTGACTCTTTTACAAACACTGCTCATATGTCTGATGAGGATGCGGAGAAAGCTATAAATTATTACCGTGAGCTGTATGAGTCAAAAGGAATTTTTGACGCTGAGGTGTATGCCGGTATTCCTGAGACTCTGGACAGACTGAAAAAAGCGGGCTACAGGCAGTTTGTTGTTACGTCTAAACCGCAGCACATGGCTAAACGGGTTTTGGACCACTTTGGGATAATGCCGTATCTGGAAGGAATGGTCGGTCCTACGGAAGACGATCATTCATCCGACAAGGCAAAACTTATCAGGGCAGCTATGGAAAGTCATAGTATAGAAAAAACAGAGGCCGTAATGATAGGCGACAGGTGTTTTGACATAAACGGCGCAAATGATGTGGGCATTCAAAGTATAGGAGTACTTTACGGCTATGGATCAAGGGAAGAACTTGAAAAATCAGGAGCCGGGTTTATAGTTGAGAAAGCAGCAGATATCCCTGGGGCTGTGATGCGTATTTAGCAGCGGCGAATCAGATAATCGTCGCACGTGCCTCGCACGAGGTGCCCGGTATAGAGGATTAATGTGTCACTAGATGCCGTGTTGATCTGATTGGTTGGTTATAGGTTTTATTAGCTGATGAGAGACAAAGAAATAAAAGAAGAAAAGAAGAATAGGAAATTTGAAAAAAAAAGTTTTGTCGTGGATTTGAAGTCCCTGGCTTTATATTTTATTATCTTTGCGACGGTGATTATTTTTTCTGAATTATTTCTCAGGTATCAGATATCCGGACACATAACTAAATCAAACCTTGCTTTTCTTGCGTTTGTCCCTGCTGAGGCAATGCTTTTTACGGTTTTTGCCGGCTTTTTCAAGGATAAGGGAAACAGGATAACTCTTCCGCTCCTATTATTCATTATCGGCGCTTATTACTGTATACAGTTCTTTTATTTTAAGACATTCGGTTCCCTGTTTTCTGTGACAATGATGGAAATGGGCGGAGATGCAGTGGGCAATTTCCTCTGGGCAATGGAAGGAACATTTATTGCTGCAGCGCTTTTTCTCTTTGTCCTCTTGCTCCCGGTTGTTATCAGCACGGTTCTGGCTTTTTTTAAGAAGGTCAGTTATCCGGGATACTCGGTTTATATGCACCTGCTGGCTTTGGTTTTTACCATAATACTGTGGTTTTGCGGCATAGGTGCATTAAAGCTTCAGGGAACCGGCAGGCAGTCGGCGTACTATGTGCATAAGAACAAAGCTTCCGATACGGATACAACGGCACGATACCTTGGTGCTATGGCGACATTTGCAGTGGAAGCCGGAACTTATTATCTGGGGCTCGGAACCACGGAATCAGAGGAAGAGCTGGCAAGCGTAGACCGGAGCAGCTTGGAACTTGTGGCGCAGAAGCCGGTCGAAGAAACTGTCACGGAACATAATGAGCCTGCTTATACCGAAAAAACGGTTTCGGAAGAGGCTGCTGAAGTGATTGAGGAGCCGGTGGTATATGAACCCTGGGTAGATCCTGCTTTTGATTTTCAGGCACTGGCGGAAAATGCAGCTGATGATTCTTCGAAAAAAATGTACACCTATCTTGCGGAGAGAGAACCGAGCTGCAGAAACGAGTACACCGGGTTTTTTGAGGACTACAATCTGATATACATCTGTGCGGAGAGTTTCTGGACATACGCATGTGATGAGAGGGTTACGCCGACGCTTTATAAAATGGCGAACAACGGCATCGTTCTTGACAATTATTACAATTCATTTCTCAATACGACTACAAACGGTGAGTATGCATTTACCACATCGCTTTGGCCGGATGTTTCGAGGCATGCAAAACAGGGGACGGATGTGGGAAGCTTCCCCCAGTCTTCGGGAAAGTTTATGCCTTACGGCATAGGTGATTTCTTTTTGTCTGATGGTGTTCCTACATATGCATTCCATAATTATTACGGGACATATTACAGGCGGAATCTTTCCTGGCCTAATATCGGTTTTGAAAACTGCAAGTTTATGGGACAGATGAAATTTACATCCTGCTGGCCTGCCAGCGATCTGGAGCTGATGGAGCAGTCGATAGATGATTATGTTGGGAACGACAGATTTTTTGCGTATTATATGACTTTCAGCGGTCATGGCCCATACTCGGATGCAAATTATATGGCCAGAAAAAATATCAGCGAGGTTAAGTCACTTCTGGGTGACGATGCGGCTAATTATAACAGTGAAGCACTGTACTACCTGGCTTGCAATCTGGAACTTGATAAAGCAATGGCGTACCTTGAGGAAAGACTTGAGGAAGAAGGGAAGCTTGATAAGACTGTTATAGTACTTACAGGCGATCACTATCCTTATTATCTTTCCGCTTCGGGAAGGGAGAGTCTTTGCGGTGAACCTGTAAATGATCTTGATCAGTTCCATTCCACATGCATCATATATAATTCTGCGATAGAAACACCTATCCATAATGAAGAATACTGCTGCAATGTCGATATAGTTCCTACGATGCTTAATCTTTTCAATATTCCTTTTGAATCAAGGCTTCTAATGGGGACGGATGTGTTTTCAACAGACAGTATGCACACAGCATTGCTTTACAACAAAAGTTTTCTTAATGATAAGGTTGAATATAATTCGGCAAAGAATGAAACAGTATGGAAGATTGATACCACGGCGTATAACGAGGAAGATCTGGAAGCATATCTGGAGAATTACCTTACGCTTAATGACTCCGACTATCGTGCCGGTGTGAATATGGTTGAATACAACTTTTATCTTACGGCCTGGAAAGATGCGGGATTGATCACCGATGATGAGATTGCGGAGGAGAAGAAAAGGGCAGCAAATGCCATGGCTGCTGATGCAGCACAGAATGAAAAGGATGCAGCAGCAGCGGAGGCCGCGAGGTTAAGACAGGAAGCGGAGGCTGCTGAAGCAGCGGCTGCAGAGGCAATGGCAGCGGAGGCCGCAGAAGCAGCGGCTCAGGCAGAATCGCAGGATACGGATACTGCAGAAGCTGCGAACCCTGCCGAGTCCGCAGACACGGAGGCGCCTGTGCAGCAGGATACTGCCGATGCGCCGGATGTTAATGTACCGGCCGTACCGGATGAAGCTGCGGCACAGTAACGGCTCAAATGGTGCGCAGGCTTCTAAAAAACGTTTTATTTGACTGCTCGAAGGATATACTTCTGCGTTGGCATCAATTGAAGAATGATTCGTGTCACTTCGTTTAGATGTGTATATTGCCATTTATTCTATACGAGCACCGATGAGATATAGTGGTTGGGGCAAAATTATAATATGAAAAAATATGCAATCATAACAGCTTCAATATCATTTGGTTTATTTCTGCTTTCATTTATCACGCCTTTCTGTGATCTTTACGCTGATACGGTTTATGGATTTATATCTGATATCTTGGGCGTGGTGACAAGCCTGTTTGCAATAAATATAGGTGAATGCCTTATGTACCTGTCCGCACTGGCACTGCTTATCGCATTGGTGCTACCGGTTTTTCTTGTTTTTTTCAGAAAAAACAAGAAATTCAAGAAGGCAACATTCTTCTATCTGAATATCATCGCATGTATCGCAACTACTGTCCTGCTTATATACATGCTTAGCTGGTACATTCCGCTGCGAAGCTCGGTTATGGGAAATGCTATTGCACCGGCTGAAAATATTACTCTTGAAGAGCTTGAGACTATAAGGAATCACTTCGTGGAACAGATAAATGAAGCGGCTATGGAATCGGCTCGTGATGAGGCCGGATATCTCGTATATCCTGAGGAAAAGGAAATACGTGGGAAAATAACTGAATCCATGCACCGGCTTTCATCTGAGTACAGGAGATTGAGCGGGTACTATCCGAATATGAAGGCGGCTTACTGTTCGGATGTTTTTGAATGGATGAATATCGGTGGCTATACCTATCCATACACTATGGAGATAACATATAACCGCTATGTGACGAAGTTTTTTTATCCATCGCTTTTTGCTCACGAATCAGCTCATCATCAGGGATATTACCGTGAGAATGAGGCTAATTTTATCGAGTTTCTGGCATGCACGACTGCGGAGGATCCCCTGTTGCGATATTCTGGCTACATGAATACCTATTCATACATCAATGATGCCTATATTGGTGCTCTATATAATGAAGATCCTGAAAATGCCGAGGAAAGATATAAGTCACAGGAGAAATTCATAGCGCAGATCAGGACAGATCTGCTTCATGCTCAGGATGAGGCTGACGAACGGTATGAAAACGACGACCACCCAATGGAATCCCTGTCGGGAAATGCGGCAACCGTCTCGGACACAGGTTGGGAAACCCAGGCGAAAATCCTTGGTGAAAGCGGCTATGACGGTGTAGTGCCGCTGATAGTGGAGTACTACAGGAATTGATAATGGAAAGTTAACTGATTGACAAAAAGATTTTCTTTTGCTAACCTATTCGATGTTATTGGCAATCTGCCAAGAACCGTATCGGGTGTCTGCCCGTTGCGTATACCACAAAATAATAGACATACGATGCTGAAGTTATTTTGAAGATGTTTTGTTAGATTTCTGTGATTACTTCCGTTCTTTAATTCTCTTTGGTTTCAGACTGTGCAAGACTTAATTCCACTTTTGATAAAGGCATGCGGATGTTTTCACATTACGACGACTGCATCGGGAAAGGAGCGAGTTTTTGTTGACAATATGGGATAAAACACATACCATAAAGGAGGATAGATTTTGAACGAGTATAATACTATATTTTACGAAACGGTAGAAGGAAAGATGCCTGCGAAGGATTTTTTGTTGAGTCTCGATTATGATATGCGGGCGAAAATGATACGCACTTTGGAGTTGTTGCAGAAAAATGGACCTGCAATCAGGGAACCACAGTCAAAAGAATTGAATGATGGGATATTTGAATTACGGGCAAAATTTGGCACAAACATATCACGTATGTTGTATTTTTATGATGAAAAGAAAATAATTGTGCTGACTAATGGATTTGTGAAGAAAGAACAGAAAACACCCAAAAATGAAATTGAATTAGCAAAGGTGTATAGGCGTGATTATTTTGCCAGGAAGGAGTCAAAATGAATACATTAAATGATTTTATTGATGAACAGCTTAAGGATCCTGTTTTCAAAGAAAAATATGAAGCATTAGAACCTGAATTTACCGTTATGCAGGCACTGATAGATGCAAGAAAAGAAAGGGGAATGACCCAGAAGGAACTGGCCGAGGTTACTGGAATCTCACAAGCTGATATAAGCAGATTGGAGAGGGGAACTGGCAATCCGTCAATTAAAACACTACAAAGAGTGGCCCAGGCATTGCAGATGGCTTTAAGGATAGAGTTTGTTCCTTCACAGAATTCTGGAACCGGCAGGTGACAAGATCCTGTCCGTGAGGTAATGCATTTAATGACGGTTCTGACCGGAGATACGGAGTAACTGAAGTAAAGAATTACTTTTTGATGCCTAAAGAAGATGGCGAAATAGAAGATGCAGGATTTGTAAATTTAGAAATGTTGCATGATAGTTTTCCGGATGACATCGGAATCAGAAAACTTCCAGCTAAACGTTTATATGAATGCTACTTAAAGAATCCTATTGAACCTATTAGTCTAAGTGAATTAGGATGATTGTTTATGGCTAGGAACATTTTTTCAAGTAAGTCTATATATTTTTTAATAAAATAACCCCCGGGGGGGATTATATAATCTTTTTTTCTGTAATAAAATCTTGCTGTAATAAATTCAAACAGGGAGAGGAAAACTATGAAAAAAAGATTACTGACACTTATGATGACGGCTGTATTGGCCTTGAGTGCCGTGGCTTGTACATCTGCCGGTGTCGGAAATGAAACAGTTACAGATGGTACTGAGACAACGGAAGCTGCAGAGACTTCCGGAGATGCGACTCAGGAAACAGTAGAGATCGACGAAGGCAACAGCGGATCTTCTGATAAGATACTTCGTACAGCTGCATCTTTTGCTTATGCAAGTCTTGATGTTCACAAGGAGTACTACGGCTGGTACACATCAATTTATGGCGTTTCTGAAACACTTTTCAAAATGGATGAAAATATGAATGCTGTTCCGATGCTTGCTGAGGATGCGGTTGCAGATGGAAGCGTCTGGACTATTACACTGAAGGATGGTGTGGCGTTCTCTAATGGGAATCCCCTTACTGCAGATATGGCTGTGAGAAATCTTCAGAGACTTGCCGAGGTAAATGAAAGATTCGCATATCTTGCTGATTTCGAGATGACAGCAGTTGATGACAAGACATTTACTGTTGATACAGGAGATGTATATCCTACACTTCGTAATGAGCTTGCAAGTCCCGAGTTTGGCATGATGGATCTTGATGCTACTACGGATTTTGATAACGATCCGATCTGCACAGGACCCTTTGTGATATCAAAGTTCCAGCCCGAAGGTGATGTGGAAGTAGTCAGAAACGAGAATTACTGGGGTGGTGACGTAAATCTTGCGGGTGCCGTATTCTACTATATGCAGGAAGATGACCCCAAGCTTCTTGCTATGCAGAGTGGTGAGATAGACTGCTACAACAGCGTATCTTCTGCAGCACTTGCCGTGTATGAGCAGGAACCGGATAAGTATAATGTAGTGTCTATTCCCGGTGCAAGGCTTCAGTTTTATATCTTAAATGAAAATACTCTCGATGATGCTGTAAGGGAAGCAATCAATCTGACGGTAGATAAGGATAAGATTGCAGAGTATCTGTCAGGAACAGTATCACCTGCTGTTGGTCCGTTTAATACAAATGCCGCATATGGTAAAGTGACAGTTCCTGCTGTTGACACCGCTAAAGCTAAAGAAATCCTTGAGGCAGACGGTTATATGCTTAATGCTGACGGTTTCTATGAAAAGGATGGCGAGAGGCTTACTATTAATATAAAATACTATGCAGCAAGATCACTTGATACTATTGCCATTCTTATCCAAGAGCAGCTTAAGGAAGTAGGAATCGATTCCATACTTGGTGTTGAGGAAGATCCTGATGCTACATACATTGCAACCGGAGATTTCGATCTTGCCCTTTACTGCATGATAGCAGACAAGGCCGGTGATCCTCTTTACTTTATAGAGTCTACACTTATGGATGGTGCATACTATGACTGTGGCGGATTTGATGATGCTCATTGTGAGGAGCTGATTGGAGAATTGAAATATGAGACCGATACGGTAAAGAGGGCAGAGCTTGCCAATGAGATCATTCAGATCGCAATAGATGATAATGCATTTGGTTATGTGGGACTTTTTAACAGCACAACGGTTCTTCGTCCCGGAGTGTCAGGATTTGCAGAAACTATCCCCTTCGATTTCTATGGGATAGATGCAGATACAACCATTGAATGATCAGAAATATACTGAAAAAAATTGCTGAAATAGTCTTGATTCTGGTAATCTTGAGTTTCTTTGTATTTCTGCTTTTGTATATCGCACCTGGGGATCCGGCTGAAAAAAGGCTGACTTCCCAGGGAGTGGCGATAACAAAGCAGGTACTTGATGCAGAGCGTGAGAGACTGGGGCTTTTAAAGCCATTCCTCGTGAGATATGGGGAATGGCTGTTGTCCGTTATACGGGGAGATTTTGGAATCTCATTCAAAGACGATATGCCGGTTGCGCCCAAGCTATATAAAGGACTCTTAAATACTTTTTTTCTTGCATTTACGAGTCTGTCGGTTTCGTTGATCGTTTCATTTATATTGGGAGTGTCTTCTGCTTTAAGGAAGGATAGCATGCTCGATCATGCTGTAAGGATTTATTCATTTATTGCCAATTCGCTTCCGAATTTTCTGATATCAGTATTGCTTATGTACTTTTTCTGCATTAAGCTTAATATTTTTCCGGTGATCGCTTCCGGTAATATACAAGGACTGGTCATGCCGGTGCTCTGTCTGTCAATACCTATGACAGGGCGTTTTATAAGACAGATAAGGACTGAAGTCTTAAATCAGATGAATGAAGATTATGTCATGGGAATGAAATGTCGAGGTGTAAAGAAACATTATATTGCATTAAATATAATAAGAAATTCCCTTGGACATATTTTTACGATAGTTGCGATACAGATAGGAACACTTATGGGGGGAAGCGTTGTGATCGAGGCCATATTCAGGTGGCCCGGTATAGGCAAGCTTGTGATGGATTCCATAAGTGCAAGAGACTATCCAGTGATCATGGGATTCGTGCTGATCATGGGTACAATATACATAGTAGTAAATACTTTGTCCGATATGCTGGACAAGGTACTCGATCCGAGAATAGAAAAGGACTGAGTTATATTAAAGAATAATGAAGAAAAGGATCAGCAGAAAAAAAGTCATAAAGATAAAGCTGGTGATAATGGTGGTTCTCGCATTGTCCGTTGTTTTTCTGACACTTTTTGCCGGAGTCATTGCGAAGAATGATCCCTATCAGACTTGTGCTACATCTATTAGAACAGCTCCTTGCGTTGACTATCCCTTTGGAACAGATAATCTGGGACGCTGCATATTTGCAAGAGTCCTGTACGGCGGAAGAACCACTATTGCAGCAACATTTGCCCTTGTATTCATCTCTTTTGCCATAGGGACTGTGATCGGGATGGTCTGTGGATACTTTGGGGGAATAATAGATCGCATACTTATGAGATTGGCAGATATCACGCTGGGATTTCCGCAAATGGTAGTTGCCATTGCGGTGGCCGGCATACTCGGAGGCGGGATCAAAAGCGCTATGATAGCTTTAGGTATAACCATGTGGGTGAGTTTTGCGAGGCTTGCAAGAAGTCATACCTTTTCTATCAGGAGTGCAGCTTTTGTACAGACCGCACGCTTTGCGGGTAAAAATGATGCGTACATAATAATGGTACATGTTTTCCCGAATCTTTTGGCACCGGTGTTAACAAATGCATTGACGCAGATCGGTACTACCATGATAGGGCTGTCCGGACTTTCATTCCTGGGACTCGGTGTCATTCCTCCTGCAGCAGAATGGGGTTCTATGATAAGCGAAGCAAGAGCATATATTCAGATTGCTCCCTGGGCGGTGATATATCCTTCAGTCGCTACGATAATTACAATAATCATTTTTAATTATCTGGGAGATGTCATTATGGATTACAGGGAGGTCAGATGATGTCTGAGACTATTCTTAAGATACAGGATATTTCCCTGGCCTATGAGGAATGCCCGGTGGTAACAAACCTGAGTCTGGACGTGAAAAGGGGCGAACTCTTATGTATCGTGGGAGAAAGCGGCTCGGGAAAGTCAACACTGCTTCGTGCAGTATGCGGGGATGAATTGGTGAAAGTAACAGCAGGAAGTATAATATATGAAGCCTGTGATATCGTCGGAATGAAGGAAGCTGAAAGACAGAAACTCAAAGGCACACGTATAGGATACATACAGCAAAATCCTTACGGTGCTTTTAATCCCCTGCGTACAATAGAAGCCCAGTTTCGCGAAACATTAAAGAGTCACGGAAAGACCTTTAGACGAACTGATTTGCGAGAAATATTTGGAATACTTGAACTAAATAATAGTGATGAGATATTGAAAAGCAGGCCATATGAACTAAGCGGAGGAATGAACCAGAGGATAGCTATAGCGGCTTCTTTTATCCTGAGGCCGGAGCTTCTCTTATGTGATGAGATAACAAGTGCTCTGGATGTAACTACTGCAGCTGCTGTTATGGAGGAGCTGTTTAAGCTTAAGTCAGAAAATGGTACGACTATAGTGCTTGTTACACATAATATAGGACAGGCATCAAACATTGCCGACAGGATTGCAATAATGTATCAGGGGAAAATAGTTGAATTCGGTGAATCAGAGAAGGTGCTGATGCACCCGGAGCATGAGTATACAAAAAAGCTTTTAAGAGATGTACCAAGGCTGTAGCCGTTTTATGCAAGCATTATTAATATCAGACTGAAGATACAGTAGTGATTGATGAAAAAAGGAATCAGAAAGTGGAGCATATCCTTAAAGGAATTAATCTGAATAAAACTTTCGGTACAAAAGACCAGAATATACAGGCACTAAAGGATGTGGATTTTTACCTTGATGAGGGAGAACTTTTAGGCATAGCAGGCGAAAGCGGCTCCGGGAAGAGCACACTTTTAAATGTGATTTCCGGACTGATAAGACCGGATTCCGGTGAGCTGTTTTATCGGGAGCAGGAATATACCGGAAAAGATCCAGCGCATACAGGCAGATTCCTGCAGATGATATTTCAGGATGCGAAGAGTTCTTTTGATCCGAGATTTACCATGGAATGTTCTCTTTTGGAGAGCAGGCGAAAGAAAACGGACAGAGATGCACTTTGCGGTATTCTGAAAGAGGTGGGACTTGATGAAAAACTTCTTAAAAGAAAGGCATCAGAACTGTCAGGAGGACAGTGCCAGAGAATGTCGATTGCCAGAGCGCTGTATAGTGAAGCAGATATTCTGTTATGTGATGAGATCACAAGTGCTTTAGATGTTTCGTCACAGGCACAGGTAGTGGAGATACTTAAGAAACTCAATGTGGAAAGAAAGCTGTCCGCGATCTTTGTTTCACATGATATAGCGCTGTTATCCACACTGTGTACAAGGATCATGGTAATGAAAGACGGACAGGTAGTTGAGCAGGGACTTACGACAGATGTGATCGGCACGCCCGGGAATGAATATACAAAATTGCTTATAGAGAGTGCAAGAAAGCAGAGCCTGTGAGATAAACTTAACTATTCAGTAAAGACTGTCACAGATGAAAGAATATTTCGTATAGAGCCGGTAGACCTGAAATAACATATATGTGATGAATAGTTAAGAAGGGTGAACAAAAGAGTATCAGAGTATGAATGATAAAGAGTTAAAAAAATTAAATCATGAATACTGGGGAAAGCGATCCTTATCTTATTCAGATGTTAATAAAGAGGAACTGTCGGGAATACAGCACAAGAAGTGGCAGTCCTTCCTGGATGAGGAGATTCAGAAAATATATCCAGGAATGAGACAGGACATAAGCATCCTGGATATCGGAGCAGGGCCAGGTTTTATTTCGATAATTCTTTCAGAGCTTGGTTATAAAGTAACGGCTGCAGACTTTTCAAAGGAAATGCTGACAGCGGCTGAGAAGAATTACAGAGCTGCTGTCCGGTCGGAAAATATGAATCAAGCAGATGGTGCTGAAGGTTGTGGTTTTTATGGCGGTTGTGGCAGAGAGTTTGATTGGACTATTGAGTTCAGGATCGAAGATGCTATGAATCTTAGTTTTCCGGATGAGAGCTTTGATGTGGTATTTTCCAGGAATCTCACATGGAACCTTCCAGATCCGGAAAAAGCATACAGAGAGTGGATACGGGTTCTTAAGAAGGGTGGCTGCCTGTTAGTGTTTGATGCAAACTGGTATGCCTTTCTACGTGATGAGGAGAAAAGGCGTGAGTATGAAGAAGACAGGAAAAATGTGGCAGCAAAGGGAATGGAAGACTACAATATCGGAGAAAACTTTTATGTAATGGACGAGATAGCCAACAGGCTTCCGCTTACGGGGGCAGACAGACCGAAGTGGGATATTGACCTGTTGAAAGGATTGGGAATAGAAGAGGTTATTGCAGATACTGACGTAGGCACTGTGGTTTATTCGGAAAAAGAACTGATCAACTATGCATCGACACCACTGTTCATGGTAAAGGCGGTTAAATAATGGGCGAGCTTAAATACATACCCTTTGAGGAAGAACCGGAGAATATAAAATCAAGAGTAGCTGATTACTGGACGGAGCGTGCGGACAGCTTTTTCGTTCAGCGTCAGCATGAATTAAACAGCGCCAAGGCTGACAGGTGGCTGGGGGAAATCAATGCGCAGATTGCAAAGGTTAAGGCTGAAAACGGTGCTAAACCTGAATCCCTGCGAATCCTTGATATAGGATGCGGAAGCGGATTCTTTGAAGTCCTTCTTGGCAGGGAAGGTTATGAAGTAACAGGAATAGACCTTACAGAAGAAATGGTCGTTAATTCCGGGAGACTGATAGAACAGAACGGTCCATATACAAATCCTGTAAATGCTATTCAGATGGATGCTGAGAAGCTGGACTTTTTGGATGAAAGCTTTGATGTGGTGATAAGCCGAAACCTCACCTGGACGCTTCCTCATCCCATAGAAGCATACGGTGAATGGAACAGAGTGCTGAAGAAAGGCGGTATACTTCTCAACTTCGATGCGGAATATGCCAAAGGTGCACATAACCTTTACACGGATGATAACATTGCACATAAAGATATAAGCGATAAACTAAAAGACGAATGCCATGAGATATACCATATGCTGACTATCAGCAATTTAGACAGACCCGAGTGGGACAGGCAGGTGTTACTTCAGACAGGTTTTTCAAGAGTTGATATAGATGTAAATTTCTGCGACAGGATCTTTGCCGAACGGGATGAATTCTATATCCCGGACAGGATGTTCATGATAGTGGCGGTGAAGTGAGATGAAAATTAAGGACAAATCCCTTCTCTTTTTGAATACCGGTATAACAGCATAGGACAACAATATTATGGTATAATACCAACATTACTCCGGTTTATTTTTGCATGCTGTTTTACGGCATGCCTGATTCTCTACACCGCTTTTTGAAAACGACTGATACTCTGCGGTGAAGAGTTAAGAAAAAGTGCATATAAAAGGAGGGATTGCCATGTCAGATTATTTCGGAAAAGATGTCCAAAAGTTAGGTTTTGGTCTGATGAGACTGCCACACAAGGCGATCATGACGGATGTGGAACAGGTTAAAACGATGGTGGATCTGTTCCTTGATGCGGGATTCACATATTTTGATACCGCCTTTGTGTATCCGGGGTCGGAAGCGGCCATAAGAAAAGCTCTTGTGGACCGCTATCCCAGAGAACGGTACACACTATGTACCAAGATAAACGCTTTTTTGATGGCACCCACGGAAAAGGCGGCAAAACAACAGTTCTATACCAGTCTGGAAAGAACAGGTGCCGGATTCTTTGATTATTATCTGTTACATGCCCTGATGGAAAACAATTATAAAAAGTATGACAAGTTCCACCTCTGGGATTTTGTGAAGGAGCAGAAAGAGAAGGGACTTATCAAGCATTTCGGTTTTTCTTACCATGCAGGACCTGAACTTTTAGACCAGATCCTGACAGAACACCCGGAAGTCGATTTTATTCAGCTGCAGATTAATTATGCGGACTGGGAAAATCCAAAGGTGGTATCGCGGGCCAATTATGAAATGGCCAGAAAACATGGCAAGTCGATAACTGTCATGGAACCGGTCAAGGGCGGGGCGCTTGCCAATCCCCCAAGGAAGTAAAGAAACTTTTCAAGGACTATCATCCCGACATGTCTTATGCCTCATGGGCAATCCGATTTGTGGCATCTCTTGACGGTATCATCACGGTTCTTTCCGGTATGAGCAACATACAGCAGATGGAAGACAACATTTCTTATATGAAAGATTTTAAACCTCTGAATGAAGAAGAGCAGAGGATAATACAGGAGGCACAGAGGATAATCGGCCATTCGGCAACGATTCCGTGCACAGCCTGCCATTACTGCGTGGATGGATGTCCGAAGCAGATACGCATCCCGGATATTTTTTCGGCAATGAACAAGGAGATTGGCAACGGGCAGGCAGAAGAAGCAAAAACGGCTTACTTTAATGCTGCGGCTGAAGGCCACCGGGCCTCTGACTGTATAGAATGCAGACAGTGTGAGAGAGCCTGTCCTCAGCATCTTTCCATAACGAACAATCTAAAGACGGCTGCTAAGATGTTTGAGAATTAATTCTGAATATTTTATTTTTCCGGGTATGATTCAGGTAAGCAGCAGGATTTATAATTGGGATACTTTCTTCGAGATGTCCAAGACAATTAATCCTCTGGGGGGATTTGACACGGTTCTGTCCGAGCTGCAGCGTGATGATATCCTTGCAGGAAGAAAACGGGCTATCGGTGCGCTTCGGCATGTGGGAAGGATAAGTCCTTACTATATTGTACAGACAATATGTTATAATAATGATGTTTGTTTGGAGATATCCCGGAAAATTTTTCTGAAATATATAGGGGGGAATGGAGGACGAAGGTATGCCGCAGGATGATAGGAGTAGGGAATTAAATGATGGGGAAAGGGAAATCGATCTGATAGAGCTCCTTGCCTATCTTGTCAGATACAGTCGGATTCTTATTTTTGCACTGGTTGCGGGTTTGGTAATAGGAGCAGGAATTTCAGCGGGAAGTTATTTCTATCGCCAGTTATTTGCGGGGGATTCCGAAAATGATATGGTTGACAGGGCGAAGAACAGCCTGGCAAGTGAGCAGGAATACCTTCAAAATGGGATACTTCCTAATATTGATCCATATGCTGAGGGTTTTGCATCTGCAAATGTGCTTGTGGAGTCTGAAGATGCCGGTTTTTCTCTTTCCATAGGTGCGGATAATACCGTTTCATACACCAATACGATAGATAATCAGATCATGCAGGAATACGGACGCTTTGTAAATGGTTCCATTGCCTTTGACAGTCTGGCAGAAGAGATGGATACCAAAGCATCATATATTGCTCAGACTGTAAGCTTTTCATCTAATGATACGAATGGCTACTTTACGGTCAGTGTGAGGCACATTGATGAGGAATCGGCGGAAAGGGTATTGGATTATGTTCTGGAACAGCTGCAAAATCAGCACCAGGTATTAAGTGGAAATCTTCCCCCACATTCCCTAAGTATTTCTGACAAGGTTGTGGTTACAAGGGTAGACTCTTCACTTTTTCCTGGGGATGATTCTTCTAAGAAAGAGATTACGGATGCCAGCTTTAAGAATTCATACACACTTGCATCGGAAGAAAGGATTGCAAAGCTCAGGGCCTATATCGCAGACAGGCAGAGGATAATAAATAAGAAGATGGTCCTTGTGGGTGGCGGTGTAGGATTGTTTTCGGTGTTGATGATACTCTCACTTAATGCAATTCTTCCCGGAGTGTTGCTTTCCGAAAAGAGTGCCGAGTCGTTTCTTGGCACTATGACTATGATTGCCTTTCCCCATAGCAGAAATATGAAGAAGCGCAGATGGTATGACCAAATTGCAGACAATCTTCTTGGGGTATCATATGGTGTATCCGATAATCAGATATATCAGGCCCTGGCAGAAATCCTGTATACACACTTTATGAAGCTTGATCACGCCGGTCCCGGAGAGAGCATCGGTGAAAAGAAGATGAGAGAAATTTACTCTGAAACCGGAAGTCTGAGTGATGTTCGTGATGCTGCAAAGGGAATGAAACTGAAAAAAAGACGTTTCCTGATAATGGGTGACTGTCTTCCGGAGGGAGAAGTAAAACGCCTGGCAAAGTATCTGAATAAAGATGACCTTCCGGGTATGGAGTTTGACTGCATGGAGCAGTTTCGTGAATGCTATGAAACCATTGATAAGATTCACGATGCGGACTATGTGATATTATGTGTCAAAATCGGTAAAAGCAGCCAGATGACACTGAGGAAGTTCCTGCAGACACTGAAGCTGTATAGAAAATCAATATTCGGTGTAGTGGTGTTTAATTAATTAACTAAAACTTCCCACTAACTGAACTACTTAGAACGACACTCGCAATTGCGCCGGAACAATCACGAGGCGTTGCATCGGTTCCGGTGCATATGCGAGTCGTCGTTCTCTTTCCACAGACTATATGTGGGAAGTTTTAGTTAATTAAAGTTAGTGATATACAACAAATGGGAAGTTTTAGTAATTAAGTACAATTCGGGATTTATTGACCGGCATAGAAAGA
>CAMOJK010000060.1 GCA_946616835.1 uncultured Lachnospiraceae bacterium | reverse complement strand
AAGCTTCTTCTGCGGCAGCAGTTGCAGATGCATATGCCGAAGCTCTTGTTGATTCTGAAACAGCATTTGCAAGCGGAGCCATGTCTGCCAGATCTTTTATAATGTCTGCAGTTGCAGCTTCTGTTGCATTTCTGAGTTCGTCAGGCTCAAGCTTCACAGTCCCATCAGGCTGAATTGTAAAGATATCACCGTACTCCTGCTCTAAATCTTTCATTTTATTTTCAAGTGCCTTCATTGCAACAGCAATAGGACCATAGTCTTCGCTGTCTGGCGGGAGCTCATTAAAATCCTTCATAAGCTTATTGTACTTATTCAGAACATTTTCTACCGCATCTATAGTGTCCTCTCTGTCAGCTGCAAGCGGTGATGCATCCTCTACTTCTTCAGCAGTTTTCTCAAGCTCATCTGCATCCTTCATGATATTGTCTTCTTCAGGATTGTTCTTATCCTCAAAAATAGCAATCCAATATCTGTCCTCTGTCGCATTTTTCAGCGCAGAAGATTCCATGGGAGACCACATTGAAAATACCCAGCCCGAATGTGCTGAAAGCTTCGGTGTAGGATTCTTTTCCGGATACGAGTCGTTTGCCCCTGCAGAAACACGGTGTGTTTCATAGGGGGTCATATCCTCATTATAAAATGTGAATGTATAATATGTATCCAGGTCACCTAATACCGTAATGTTATTGTATCCCGAAGGATCATAGGACATGGTGAGATCACATGTGGGATATGTATGTATCACTATATCCTGAGCAGTTTTATCGAAAGCAGTTTCCGATATATTTGCATTTGTGGGCACTTCTACATCAAGTTTGCTTGCACCATCATCAAAAGCTTTTGTTGCAATATTTTTGCAGCTTTCAGGCAGTTTTACTTCAGAAAGATTATCACATCTGTAGAAACACTCAGTAGGAAGCTTGCTTATTTCAGTATCGGACAAATCCGCCTTCGTAATGCCATCGCAGTCCGAAAAAGCTCCATCCGCTATTGAAGTAACCTGGTCCAGCTTTGGATCATTCTCAGTGTTTACCCACTTTTCCTGAGGCGTGGAATCAATCATTCCCCTTGAGGGAATACAGGTAAGAATTTCAAGACCGTCCCCACCCTTGTCCTCGTAGATCACAAAATTATCGTAGAGATACTTGGGATTGCCGTTTGTTCCTAGACCTTCCTTTCCGATTGCTTTACAGCCCTGGAAAGCATGCTCACCGATAGAATCACACTCTGCGGATATGATAACAGACTCAAGTCTCTCGCACGAATCAAAGCAGTATGCAGGAATAGACTTGACACCGGGCATCTCCACCTGGACTATCCAGTCATTACCCTTACCGGACTCAGGAGAAAAGCCTTCAAGCAGCGTATATGCACTCTGGTCTGCATAACCTGAGAAAAGGCCTGCCGAATAGCCATCTTCACATCCTGCATCATTTTCATTCTTGTAGTCAGGGTCGCCATATACATCGCGGCGCTTATCTCCGTTATCGTTTAAGTTCTCTCTGTTCTTTTCGGTTCCATCCGGATATTCATCGTTCTTGTCATCAACATATATCCAGTTCTTTCCGTTCTGGGAAGCATTAGCCGTTGAACTGTCAAGCCAGGATACCACATCCACAGAATCAATTTCAGCAGGCAGCTTGATCCGTTTGGAGGCCTCTATCTCATTATTCTGCGCTGTTGTAGGATTTTTAGCCACCCATGCAGCTTTAGTTTCATCCCTAAGATCATAATAGTGAGGATAATCTATAAGCAGATTGGTTCCCTGTACATTGTCATGGATAACATACAGATTATACGGATCAGTCTGGACATAGCATATATTTACACTGTCATTATTTATCTCGTTATTTCCGTCCATCGCATAAGTGAATGGCTTATACGAACCGTCAATCTCGCCATGGAAATAAAGCTTATCGCCAGTGGTAAAGAACGCCCCCGTTCCAATTGACGACATTCTGGAAAAATCACCAGGGTTGTTCCAATAGACATGTTCCAGCTTAGGATCCTTATTAAACGCATTGTCTCCAATGGTCTGAATATCCTCGCTCATAAATACGCGTTCAAGGTTATTACAGTCAGCAAACGCTCCAGCACCTATCGTCTGAACTCCGTTTCCAAGATCAACCTCTTTAAGCAGAGCGCACGACTTAAATACCTCATCACCGATCTCGGTTATGGAATTGTCCGCTATAGCCAACTTTTCCACACGATTCTTTATTTTACTGCCTATACATCCATCCCCAAGAGCCTTTACATCATATCCCGCAATCCTGGAGGGGATTTCAAGAACAGGTATGTCTTCTTCAGCATCAATAAATTCACAGCTGACTATCTTTGCCGTTCCCGCGCCTTTGTCAGTCTCCAGTTCGTAACGGTACGGCTCAATACCTATCTCATAATGCTCCATATTACCATCAAAATAAATGTAAGGTACGAATTTACTTACGGAAGACTCGGCTTTCCAGGTGCACTGCCTTGGCCATGCCGCTTTCGTGGTTCCCTGAACATTTTCCGGGCCATAAACTGCAAGATCCTCATTTATGACATCGGCAAATAAGCCCGGTGAAAACTTCACCCTGCTGTTATCCACCCAATATTCCTCTCTTCTGCCAAGATACAGACGTTCCAGGTTACGGCACTCATGGAAGGTACCGTTTGGAATAAACTCTGTGTTGCTGGATCCGAATTCCCTTGGCATGGTCACAGTTTTAAGGTTCTGTCTGCCGGAAAGAATATAATCACCTATACGGGAGTCTTCTGTCTTTTCCGCATCTGTTTCGATGTCTGTATATGTAAAACTGTACCCCTTATTACTGGTTCCTTCTTTCCACTCATATGTATCCAGCTTTGTCGGGAAAGTAAATGTCTCAAGCTGATCTCCTCCGCCGCTTGAATTTTCAAGTGCAAAGCAGGCAGTTCCCAAAGCTATACCGCGATCCTCTGAGAAGGAAACACTTTTCAGTTTGGAATCATTGAAAAACGCATACTCGCCTATAGCGCAATTATGAACGCCGGGAAAACTAACATTTTCAAGAGAGTCACAATCAGCAAAAGCACCGAAGCCTATTGTTTCTACTCCAGTAGGGATTACTATATCACCCAGCTCTTTACAGCCACGAAATGCTTCTTTTCCTATAATCTCGGTTTTGTCATTAAAGGTGATAGTGTGCAGGTACGAACAGTCCTGGAAAACCGAGTTTCCTACATAGGTAACACTGTCTATCCGTACATCCTCAAATGAAGAGTTAAAGAAAGCCTTATCACCTATATATGCAACGGCACCACCAAGAACTATCTCTTTTGCTCTTTTTACTTCTTTAAATGCATTCTTTGCAATAGCTTTAACCATCTTGCTGCCAAGCATCTTAAAGCCATTTGCATCACAGTGAACAGCTTTTTCATCAGTTTTTGTAACGATATAGATTTTATCACCGGAAGGTATTACACCGGTCTGTTCTGCTCCGGTATCATCAAAACTTCCGGTTATATAACTACTGCCCTTAGCTTCGTTGCCTACCTGTGTAAGGGTATAGCCTCTTAAGGAACTCCCGTCCATTCCGTCATTTTCATCACAATAGTAGATATACCATTTCTCATTGGTCATATCTGCAGCTGTACGGGAAAATGACTGCACATTCAGGTCTTCCAGTGAAGCCTGCGTTGGATCCTTATCCGGGTTAGCTTCCTTCCAGCTATTAAGTTTCGTATCAAAATCATCCTTCCAGCTATTATAATCTTCTGTAAAATAACGTTCGAGCTTGTGCACAAGATCTGCAGCAGAAGCCTTGTATGGCGACTCCTCCAACTTGAAATCATCGTTTTTGTGAGCCTGTACAAAAGCATTGTAATCAGCTTCCGATACATAATCATATCCGGTTGTGATATCGTTCGAAAGATCCAGTTTTTCAACGCTAAACGAATCATTATAAGCGTAAACTACAACCTGCTTGGACATCTGGTCAATTTCGTCCATATAGAACTGATACTGCCAGTACATTTTCCAATCACCATTTATTTGGGCTATCTGATAGGAGTTGTATTTTTTACCTTCATATTTAGCGTTATCAGGATCAAGGATATCGTCAATATCTGATGTAATATCACCATTCCTTGCCTCAGCGGCAGCCGCACCATAATCTGGTCCTGTTCCTGTCGGCTGAGGATCATCAGCCAGAGTTATACCTGATCTGTCCGAAGGAATAGCCGCAACAAAAAGAGCACTGGCAAGCAGTATGCCGCCCAGCGTCCTTCTTATGACCTGTCCGTTGCTTACAGCTCTTGAACGCTTCTTTCCACCAGTGCTTTTGCTACCCTTTTCAGAGCTTCCAGAGTTTTTAGAGCTTTTAGCCCTTATAGCCTCCTCAGCCTCTTTCTCTTTCCTTTTTCTTTCCTCTATCCGGGCAGTCTGGGCCGATACCACTTTCGGTCTGTTCGTACTGGTATTGGTACCACTCCCTGTCCTTCTTGTAGTCTGTCTGTTCTTATCAGAATCTGAACGCATATCTCATCCTCCATATTGCAGACACTTATGCCCCATTCTGCCATTCCGGCACACAGGCTTAAGCCATATCCGCAAAACAGTTAATGCTCCTATATATATTTATCGGACATTTTATCAGCAAGATTTATTATTTTACTCACATCAAAAACTCCAGAAAACAATAGATTTCCGCATAATCAACTTTTATTATACAATTTTATAGGAATTACATCAAGAATAATAAAATTTATGTAAACGAAGCTCGGTAACAAGTGTTTCAACCGTCCTGAATGGTTACACTCAATATATCTTTTTTGCCACAACCACAAACCTTCCGTTTTCTTCCTGATAGTCACAGGTAGAAAGGGTAAGAAGTTGATCTCCATACACCGCTGTCACTCCTGTATCATAGTAGCTCGCCTCTTTCATCTCATTCATATAGGAATTGAACTCCTCTTCGGAATCCGCATTTATGAACTGATAATACTTAAAATTCACATCCATGTCATCATACACCCTTGACCTGAATGCATACATGACAGCATAGGTGCCGGTTTCGAAAATAGTATCAAAATTTATTGTGGAATGTTTATCGTAAAAAGACTTTGATTCATAATCAGAAAGTGAAGAAAACATCCTGCCGCTAGTCAGATGATGACCATAGATTATATAATTATCACTTCCCTTTATCACATCACAGCCGCAGTCCAAAAACAGACAGCCCGCCTTGTCATCCTTCCTGTCAAAATTATGTGAAAGATAGTAAGTGTTGTCAGTATACTGCATTACCGGATAATCTATCTTGGTATTGGGTATATTGATCCAGCCGATTATGTCCTTATTTGAATTATAAAGTGTCTTATACTCATCAAGGATATCAGGTCTTTCCACATCTTCCTCGTTACTGATCCTGGCCACATATCCTGTTTCCACATTGCTCATTGCATCAGACCCGACAAGATTGGAAAGCTGCTCCATCCTTCCGCCATTTCTGTCAGCTGAAGCATAATACCAGACAAAATACCCTATGCAGGCAACCGCTATGGAAGAAAATCCGAATATAAGAAGATTTCTGCGTAGCTTTATACGACGCATTTCCTTCCTGATCTGCTTTTGCATGGCCGGGGAATAATCATCCAGCTCCTTTTTTTCGACGGATGCTTTTTCAGACACCTTTTTTCTGTTTCCTACATTGCTTACTAAGGCACTCCCTGCACTCTTTCGTCCTTCTGACGAAAACCGTGAGTTCCTTACGCGTTCCGAACCGCTTGTATTTTGCTTTCTTCCGTTACTGCTGTATGCCATAATAGTCTGTTTCTCAATGATATTTTTCGCTGTTCTCTTTATTTTTAGAGCAGCAAATTCTTTTGGGTGTAAATATTGTACTTTGCCTGTATCTTTTTTTCAAGAATAATAGTGTATAATTAAGCCATGAGCAAACCCGGTGTATATGAAACAAGAAAAAAAGACGGAACTGTTTATTTCCGCTCATCCCTTACACGGAAAGGAAAGCACATAAGCCTTGGGAGTTTTGATAATGAAGGCGATGCCCATAAAGCTTATGTGGAAGCCTGTGTGCTTTTAGAGGATAAGACGATACAGATAATAGATTATTCTGATGAAAATATCCTCTCTTTTGACAAATGGGTATGCATCATTAATTTCAGGGATAATGGTATGTACATTTCAACCCCCATATACATCCTGAAAAAAATGTTCAATTATTATATTTCTCCCACGGAAATACTGAAATTTGACGCAGATGAATTATTTTACTATTCATCTCATAAGATAATGAAAAGAGGTGGCCATTATTTCGTGGCTGATTACGGCCTGCAGCTAAACATACGAAACCGTTACGGTATAAGGAGCTATGCTGTAGAGGGACGCGATTATGTTTTCTTAAACGGTGACATACTGGATTTCAGGTCCGCAAATCTCCAGGTAAATAACCGCTTTATAGGAGTCACTAAAGAAATCCACAAGGGAAAGACTGTTTATCGTGCCCGGATACATATAAAAGGAAATTACATAATAGGCGATTATCCCAACGATATCACAGCAGCCATTGCCTACAATAAAGCTGCAGACATACTGAATATCAGAGGTGTCAAGAAGAATTATGCCAGAAATGATATCGCCGACATAGAAGAAAGTGAATACTGGCTGATATACAAAGAAGTAAAAATCTCCAAAGCAGTCCGTACTTACCGCATTGAATAATCTTCGAAACTTAAGATCAGTCTTGCACCTCCGGCTATTCCTCCCACTTCTCCGCTTAAGTCATACTCCCACATGGTAAAAGTATATGGATATGTGGGAAGATCGCTTACTTCGGAAAGCCAGAATTCATAACCTATCATGGAACCCAGCGAATATTTCTGTATCAGTGTTTCTTTTGTACCGTACATTATCGGATAATATCCTGCCTCCTCTATCGCCTTCATGAAGGTTATGGCAGCATTTGTTCTGGGGATTTTTTCCATATCATCTGTTCTGCCTTTTCCGACTCCCGGTTTTTCTCCGGAAAGTGCCACCGGATATTCAAGTGTTATAGAATTCTCACTTATAGTATTAAGTACAAAAGATGCTTCTTCGTACGCTTCAGCAGTATTTACGGCTGCCGTAACGAAATAAACCCCTATATCGAGACCAGCCTCCCTGGCCCTTGTATAATTATCCAAAAAATTTTCATCAAGGGACATTTCGCCTGATGCATATCCCCTTTGTCCGAGCCTTAGCATAACGAAATCCACCCCGGAGGATTTTAGTCTATCAAAATCAACATAATCCTCATCCTTAGAAATATCAACACCCGAATAACTCTTCCTGCTGTTATTCTCGTAATATTTCATAAAAGGCTTCTGATAGACAAAGCCCGCATTCTCATACCGGTTTCTCTGGAGATATGGATTGATCTCTACCCATTCCTCTGAGCCATCATCGTGAGTTATCAGTGTATGTTTGCCATCCGTTGAGGGATCCTGGACTTCAGGGGTAGCCACAGTATCTGCAGAATCCTCGGAAACAATTTTATCTTTGCCATCATCCTCGGGATAATCATCCCAGAAATCAAGGTCTGATGCCGTAAGGGTACTGCCGCTTATAAGTTCGTCCACCGATTGGCCTGATTTAGCCGCCTCCTCGCTTTCCAGCGCTGTTCTTGTATAAGTACTGCTCCTGTTTGGGCTTTTACCTTTATTTGCAATAAGCACGACGCCTAAAGTAATAAGCACAAAAAGCCCTATTATTACAATAGAGCTCCTTAAGGCCCTGGCAGAAGCCTCCTGTCTGTAGGACTGTTCCCTGCGTTCAGCCTCATCCGCAGAAAAATCATCTTCAAAATCATCATCTAGTCTCATGGATATGATAATAGCACAAATTATAGTATTTTGTACTAATATCTTTTGATTTTATAACCAAAATCTGTAATAATGTTATCTGAAAGAATTCGTCCCTGCCATGCAGGTGTTGACAGATTACTGCATGAAAAGCATCTAAGGGCCGCCGGATTCCGGCAGAAAGGATCAAAATGAAGGTACTTAACGGAGATTTCACTGATATCGAGCCAAAATACCCTATCGAAACATTGTTGGAAGAAGATGAAACTAAAGAGGATATTCTTTTTATTGACATCGAGACTACCGGTCTCACTCCGGAAAACTCAAACCTTTACATGATCGGTGCTGCCTACTTTAAAGATAATGGTTGGCATTATATACAATGGCTTGCTGAAAAATACGAAGAGGAACTACAGATATTAAAGGCATTTGCGGAATTTTCCGACAGATTCAAGCTTTTAATCCATTACAACGGAAACCGTTTCGATCTTCCCTATCTGACAAAAAAATGCATGCAGTTTGATCTTATATTTAATCTTGAGGGCTTCCGCGGTATAGATATATACAGAAGAATTTCCGGGTATAGGGATATCCTGGGGCTTCCGGATGTAAAGCAGAAAACCATTGAATCCTTCCTTGGACTTGACAGAGAGGATGTATATTCCGGCGGAGAACTCATCAGTAAATACCACGATTTTGTATGTTACGGCGAGCAGAAACTGCTTACAGAGCTCATTCTACACAACAGAGAAGATATCAAAGGCATGCTCATCTGTACCTCAATGCTTGCATACCCGGATATGTTTTTAAAACCTGTCCGTGTTATGGGTGTAAGGGCTAATTACTATGATGATGCAAGAAAAAAGCGCTGCCAGGAAATCATAATGAAACTGCGTTTTTCCTCCCCTCTCCCCAAGCCCCTTTCCTTCAGGGGACTCGGATGCTTTTTCTCCGGCAGTGGAATAGATGGTGTATTAAAGGTTCCTCTTTACGAGGAAGAAATGAAATATTTCTATGCGAATTTCCGGGACTATTATTACCTTCCTGCCGAAGACATTGCAATACATAAGTCTATTGCCACTTTTGTTGATAAAGAGCACCGCATACAGGCTAAAGCAGCCAACTGCTACACCAGAAAAAAATCCCTTTTCCTTCCGCAGTGGGATGTTATTTTCACTCCTTTCTATAAAAGAGAATATAAATCAAAAGAAATATTTTTTGAACTGACCGATGAATTTAAAACAAGCCGCAGCGGATTCAATCTCTATGCTGAGCATGTACTCTCCGCTATGTATGAATACGGAGAAAGGTAGAATTAAGAAAGAACTGGCACAGTATTTATGCCAGTTCTTTTTATTTGTTCAAAAGATTTTATGAGAATAAAATTTTATTGCTTATAACTTTTTCTCATAGAAGAAAGAATTCTTACGGATATAGTTCATGGATTTGTAGTTGATTATCTGTTCGGTGCTGCCTATAAAGAGTACTCCCTCATTTACCAGAGACTCATTAAATCTCCTGAAAACATCATCCTTTGCTTCTTCCGTAAAATAGATCAGCACATTTCTGCAGACTATCATATGGTAATCCTTGGGATAATTCTTTTCGAGAAGGTTTGACTGTTTGAAGGTTACCCGGCTCTTTATCTCATCGCTTATCTTGTAAGATGTTCCGATCTTCTCAAAATACTTATCCTTAAATTCCTTGGGAACTCCCTTTATGGATTTTTCTCCATATATACCGTTTTTTGCCTGAGCAAGTATCTGATTATCGATATCTGTGGCGTATATATGGATCATGTTTAGCGGAATATGCTTTGAAAGTGCCATAACAAGTGAGTAAGGCTCATCACCTGTGGAGCAGGCAGCCGACCAGATCTTCAGATTCTTTCCGAATTTCCTTATAAGTTCCGGAATTACTTCCTTGTCAAGGAACTCCCACTGATCCGGATTCCTGTAGAATTCGGACACATTAATGGTCATATAACCAAGAAACTCTTCTCTAACTTCCTTATCACTCTTAACTTGATCACAGTACTCCTCGTAACCGCTGTATTTTCTTTTTGTGATAAGCGTATCCAGACGACGCTTCATCTGATTTTCTTTATAAGCATTCAGATCAACACCTGTGATCTGCATTATGCGCTTTTTCAGATATTCATAATCTCTGTCATTGCTTCCAGCCATATTCATAACCCCTTTCCTATGATCGAGCCACGCTTGCAGAAACTTTCGGCAAAGTTTTTAACCGGACAAATCATCCGATGAAAACTAAAAACCGCCTTATGCGCTGTCGCGATAATAAAAAACAGGACTCACCCAATGAGCAAGTCCTGTAAAGAATTAAACAGAATTATTCCGCATCCTCATTATTAGCTGACTCGGTTGCAGCTTCTTCTTCCTCTTCCTCGGGAGCAAGCTCTTTCATGCTAAGGGAAATCTTATGATCAGCAATGTTTACATCTACGATCTTTGCCTCAATCTCATCACCTACACTGAGTACATCAGCAGGCTTTTCGATTCTCTTACGGCTGATCTGTGATACATGAAGCAGTGCATCAACACCCTCGGAGAGCTGAACGAAAGCACCAAAATCTGTCATTCTGGCAACCTTTCCCTTAACAATAGCGCCAACCGGGAACTTGTCAGCTACATCAAGCCAAGGATTGTTCTCATCAAATTTAGCGGAAAGAGCAACTTTCTCACCCTCGATCTTCTTGATGATAACCTTTACAGTATCACCCTTCTTGTATACATTCTGAGGATAATCAATCCTGCCCCAGCTCATTTCAGAGATATGAAGCAGACCATCGATTCCTCCGATATCTACGAAAGCACCAAAGCTTGTTACATTCTTAACTGTACCTTCAACGATATCACCTTCCTGAATCCTCTGAAGAGCCTCTTCCTTTTCTTTATCATGACGCTCTTTCAGGAGAGTCTTGCAGTCACCGATATATCTGTGCTTTGCAGGAACAAATTCGCTCATGTAGAACTCGATTTCCTGATCAGCGAATACATTAAGATTCTTGGTAAATACATCAGATGCAAGGCTTGCAGGAATAAATACTGAAACCTCATCAACAACCGTTACCAATCCGCCCTTTACAACATCTGTAACTTTGGACTTAAGAACTGTGTGATTGTTGTAAGCATCCTCAAGAACCTTACTGATCTTCTCAGATGCAACTTTCTTGTGAGACAGAACAACCTGGCCATCTCCATCGTTAAGCTTAAGCACTTTAACACTCAAAGTGTCTCCAACCTTCACAGCCTCGGTAAGATCAATGGATGCATCATTGCTGTATTCGTTCTTTGTAACGATTCCGTCTGACTTATAACCGATATTAACAGCTATTTCGTTAGGTGTAACGGAGAGTACCTTTCCTTCAATAATGTCACCTGTGTGGACATTTTTGAATGAATCTTCCAATAATTGTTCAAACTCGCTTTTTGTCGTTTCGGACATAGTTTTGAACCTCCTCAATAATATTATTTGGGGTGGAAGCCCCCGCTGTAATTCCTACCGAACCGTCAGAATCAAAATCAGTCTGAAGCAGGTCATCAAGCTTGCGGATGAAGTACGTTTTCTTGCATTCCTCTAAGCATATCTCATACAGTCTCCTGCTGTTGGAACTCTTGAGGTCGCCAATAACGATCATCGAGTCAACCTCTGATGCAATACTGCGTGCTTCCTTCTGATGCTTTTCTGTCGCATTGCAGATAGTATTCACAACATTACTATTGTATATTTTATTTTGTAAGATTTCAACAATTTTTTCAAACTTTTTGTAATTAAATGTTGTCTGGCTGACAATGCATACAGGAAGCTGAGTTTTAGGCATAAAAGCTTCAGCTTCTTCCTCTGTCATAATGACAGAATAACTCCCGCGGCACCACCCTACAATGCCCTCAACTTCAGGGTGTTTTGGGTTTCCGATGATCACGATTTCACTGCTTTCGCTTTCCTTATCGACTATATCATGGATCCTTTTTACAAACGGACAGGTCACATCTATATAATCAATGCCTTTTTGTTCAAGCAGCTCAATAATATTGCGTCCCACACCATGGGAACGCAGTATCACAGTACCGGATTTAAGATTCTTAAGCTCTTCCTCGGTATCAAGCACCCGGACGCCCTTATCCGCAAGAGCGCCTATAACCTCGTCATTATGGATAACCGGCCCATAGGTATATATCTCTCCGCCTGTCTCCGCCATCTCAAAGGCTTTATCCACTGCTTTTTTTACACCGAAACAGAATCCGGCGGTTTTCGCTACTGTTACATCTGACATATGGCTATCCTCTGAAAACTAAGTACAAAAAAAGTAATTTATAGTGTTCGTATATTTTTCTACAGCTCACGCGCAACCGTAAAATATGCAAATCCGTTATCACTATGTATCTATTTACACACACAGCTGCAGGACAGTGCCTCCGGGATACGGCAGCTTATCATCCGATCCGCGCGTTCACAATATCCAGTAATCTCTGGTGTACCTCATCTATTCCCATATCCGAGGTATCCACGAGCACTGCATCATCAGCCTGCTTAAGGGGAGCTATCTCGCGGTTCATATCGCGCTCATCACGCTCTATAATGTCTGCCTCAATAACTGCCAGGTCGCATTTTTCGCCCTTTGCGGTCAGTTCGTCATAACGTCGCTTTGCCCTTACTGCACTTGAAGCAGTAAGATAGATTTTAACCTTCGCATCGGGTAAGACCACGGTTCCGATATCCCGGCCATCCATTACCACACTCTTGCTCTTTGCAAGCTTGCGCTGGAGTTCCACAAGCTTTGTCCTTACATCAGGATTTTTACTGGTGATGGAAGCCATACGGCTCACTTCCTCAGTACGGATGAGACCGTTTACATTCTCTCCGTTTAGAATAACAACCTGCTCTCCGTCAGCAAAATCGATGGATATATCCGCATCCTGGCAGGCTTTGCTAATGCCATCATTATCTTCGGCGGATATTCCTTTTTTGATCATATATAATGCCATGGCACGGTACATAGCCCCTGTATCAACATATATCACTCCCAGTCCCGAGGAGAGCCTCTTTGCGATAGTGCTTTTTCCTGCTCCGGCAGGTCCATCAATTGCCACTGCATAAATTCTTTCTGACATATTTCCCCTTTCCGCCATGTATGGCACTCACATAGAGAATCTGCATAAACAGACTCTCTGACAATCAATTACGCTTAATCCCACCAGTAACTTCCGAAAAATCTATCTATATGGTCACCGTTTATACCAACCTCAAATACGCCTGAAAGTGCCGGCCCTTCCGCTATGTACGCATCAGGATCATTTACTGAAAGATCATAATTCCTTATGAACCAGTCGATCGGTTTATCGCCTGCTTCATAATTTGCAAAAACGGCCGTATCACAGGTATCATCAAATACGGTATTCCGGTCAATCTCAAGGTTCATTATATATCCGGTCCCCACATCTTCGCAGCCGGGATACCAGACATTTGTCTCCGAGACCTGCACATCCTTTATGACAACTTTGTCGCTTGAAACATCAAATTTAGTATCTCCGTAATTAATATAGACCACGGAAATAAACTTACGGACACCTGTAAATTTTACATATGCATCCGGATAAGAAGCCTTGACCGATTCCAATACGGCCTCTGCCTCTGCTTCGCTTCCATACCTTCCTGCTGTCACACAGTAAAAAGGCTTGCTGTTAAGCTTTTCCCATTCCGGTGAGTATGTAACATAACTGTCGAATCCAAGATCGTAAAGAGCCATTGCTTTTTCTACAGCCTTTTCCTCATCTTTATCCGCAGCGATCCATACACCGTAAAAGCCATCCGAGTATTCACTGAAAGCTAATGTGGGATCATTCCAGGTTACCACTTCATCTGCTGTGATAAGAGGAATATCATCTGATTTTATACGCGAAAATCTCATTTCACCGGATAAAACATACGGCTCTGCATAATCATCAGCCTTAAGTATCAGATCATCTCCGCTTATTTCATAAGACGCAGAATATTCACATGGCATGCTGCCGCATCCAAGCATAGCAAGTGTTGAAGAAATGATTCCGTTTGAAGCATCATATCCCCCGGCCGCATATACTACCTCACTGTCAGGAGATTTCTGATATACATAGAAATTATCTCCGTTGAATTCAAGATATACAGGATACTCGCCTTCGTATGCTACCCAAAGTCCCTGAAGGTCTGCTTCACCTGCGCCTCCAACATCCTTTAAATACGGGAAAACATCTTCTACGCGTTCGTCTTTAAGGAAAAGCCTTCCGCCGTATTCTTCCGGGCATAGAAACTCTTCATTATCAAAATTTTCAAACAAAAGCCCGTCATCCGTAAGCGTGATGGTTCCATCCTGTCCCCTGTCCCAGTATTTTCCTGCCTGCGACATAACAGAAAACCGAAGTTCCTTTACCTGCACGGAATCTCCATCTGTACTTTCCATTTCAGAAGCATCATATGGGATAAACTCGCTGGCCCAGAAGCTGTAGCTTTCAAGTTCGGTCTCATCAGCCATTGCGTAACCGCAGAAAGCATATAAGTTATCACCGAAAGCAAATACGTTCATTATCAGGAATTCATCATCCCCCAGATCTCCGGCACCGTAATGGTAGCTGTATTTACCACACATACGCTGAGCCAGACTTTTGCCCTGATCTGATAATGTGAGATTCCCCGATGACGTGTCATATTCTTCGACGGTTTCACTTCCTTCCGATACATCGCCTGTATCCGCACTCTCCGTTTCTTCTGTTGCAGTAAGTACCTCTTCATCCGCATTACCGGCATTCGGCATAGCACAGCCCGTGATCATCACGGCTGTCAGCAGGCATGCAACTGTTTTGAACAAATAATTATCCGTCATCCGTTTTTCCTCAATATGTAAATCCGCACACATGGGCCTTCAGTTCAGCAGAAATACCGTCTATTGATTCTGCTCCGCTAAGCACATCCTCTGATGCACTCACAAGCACTCCGGTATCTTCCGCAACACTTAAAACACCCTGGGCGTTTTCATCAACAGCACGGTCAATATCGCTTATAGCCTCACTTATGTTCTGTATGGTACTGCTGATATCTTTGTTGTCATTTGCGATAGATGACATAGCCTCATAACACTCATTGAGTGATGCTATGTAATCTTCAATAAGCGAATTTTTTTCTTCTGAATTTTCGCTTGAGATCTTGAGCATGATATCAGAAAGCTCTTCTGCAGCTTTTACCAGCTGGTCTACAACCCCCAGCACATCCTCTGAAACTTTCTGGATATCTTCAGCCATGCTTGATGAATTGTCCGCAAGTGAACCTATCTCACCGGCTACTACTGCGAATCCCCGGCCGGCTTCGCCTGCTCTTGCAGCCTCGATCGAAGCATTAAGAGACAGGAGATTTGTCTGGGTAGCCACTTCCGCTATTCCCTGAGTCATGACGCGTATCTCTTCTACTTTCTTTGTGTCCTTTATCCTGTCACGAAGTCTTTCAATCGCATCATTCAAACGTTCCAGCATCTTTTCGTCACTGATCTTTATCTCATCCTTCAGACGGTCTATCTTTTCAAGACTTTCGTTGATACCGGCAGTCTTTTCCTCCGCATTCTGACTTACATGCTCTGTAAGCTCAGTAATGTCAGCAATCTGCTTTGCTACCTGATTTGTGGATTCTGAAGTGATCTTTGATGTGGCACTCATCTCTTCCATAACATTCGAAATGGAATTTACATTATCTGACGTCCTTCCGGCAGCTGCTTTCAGATTCTCAACATTTTCTACAAGCTGGTCTGAAGCACCGTTAACATCTTCTATGATACCTGCCATTGCATTTTTAAGTTCGTTGACAGCGTGAACCAGATGACCGATCTCATCCTTTGCCCCTGTAGTGATATCAGCAGACAGATCTGCCTTTCCGCTCTTAACTCCGTCACTCAGGTTTTTTATCTTCCTGCTAGCATCAGTTATGGGAGCAGCTATGATACTTCCTGCAACGATCGCAACTACTACAGCAGCGATAAGGCAAAGCACGATAACGATAATGATATAGCGCTTGAGCGAATTGACTATATCGTCAAAATTTGATGCAGGAGAAACGAAATAGATCACCCAATCGGTCTTTTCCAAATTCCTTGCGGTAACATATTTATCTTCGCCATCATAATCCTCTATGGCATCAGCATCATCAGATGATGATGCAGTAACATAGTCAATCCCCAGATCATTTACAGTCATTATCTTTTCCGGTGTTGATTCAAAATCATCATTGGGATGATAGATCATGCTGCCGTCTCCTGTAGCAACAAAGATATATCCGCCATCCTCATCCGATGCAAGACTGTCTATACCGGTCAAAAGGCTTCCGATCAGCACATCGTATGCGATAACACCTTTTCTTTTTCCATAATCAAAAGATTTCGATATGGTAACAACCAGCTCGCCGGAATCCGCATCCACATAGGGATCGCTGAAAACATATTCGCCAGCTTCCGCAAATGCATCCTTGTACCAGTCCCTTGTCCTGCCGTCATAATCATCATCCGGCACCCAGCCGGATCCGCTCAAGAACAGCCCGTCATCAAACTGAACATATACATCATAGGACATCTCGTTGGCTGCATTCAGTTCCTCAAGAGTACCTGTCAGGGATCTGCTTAATACAGCATCCGAGTTTTCATCTTTTAGTGCACTGATAACAGTATCTGCACCGGCTACGGTGTTGGTTGCATCAGAAAGCCACCTGTCGATAACAGACGCGTAATATTCCGTTTGTACATTATAATTTTTGTTAAGCAGTCCCTCGTAGCGCGATTCCGCCTGTTTGATAGTAACCACGCCCTCGATAACAAGCAGTACAACAATAAGAGCTGCAATTATCAGTGTCAGTTTCACCTTTAAACTTTTTATCATGCTCTATTCCCCCCCTTTATAATTTTTACAGCCCCAGAAATAGTGCGGAGCTGCATCAATCATCAGTTCAAATTATACCACAATCAAATTGTGACAGATTAATTATTATTTTCGGAGCTTAACTCAGCCGGCGGTTCCGCTGCCGCAATCCCGGCCGCGTGCCCCGTAGACCAGGCAATCTGAAGATTAAAACCTCCCGTATATGCATCAACATCCAGCATTTCCCCGGCAAAAAAAAGACCTTTTGCAAGCTTTGATTCCATGGTATGTGGATCAACCTCTTTTACATTTATCCCACCGCTTGTAATGATCGCTTCATTAAAATCCCTTGTACCGCTTACGGTAAAATGCATTGCTTTAAGATTCTGTATGATAGCCTGCCGTTCTTCTCTTGTGATCTTGTTAACCGTTTTTTCCGGATCAATACCTGCAATATCAGGAAAAGTCTCCCGCATCTTGCCGGGGACAAGTGTCGTGATGTAATTCTTAAATAGTTTATTTCCGTTTGTCTCAAACTCCCTGATAATTCTTTTTTCAAGATCTTCCGCCTTTACAGCAGGCTTTAAATCTATGTACAGATCCGCCGTTTCTCCGTTCACACACACATTCTCGTTATGACCGAAATCATTTGATTTATCGAATTTCTTTGACTGATCTTTTTTTATCGCATTATTTGCATCAAGCATCTTGGATAAACCGCCGTATTTCCTGCTGTATTCAGAGGATGCCGTCAGAATAAGGGGACCGCTTATACCAAAATGTGTAAAAAGAAGCTCCCCAAAACCCTCGGATACAGTCTTTTTCCCAAGCTTTAATTCCATGCTTATGTTTTTTAAGGCAAGCCCCTGCATCTTTCTGCAGTTTTCATCTTTTATAACCAACGGAACCAGTGCCGGATGCAGAGGCTTAACGCTGTGTCCGAAAGTAGTCAGTATCCTGAAGAAATTACCATCAGAACCGGTTACGGGATATGATACGCCACCCGTAGCCACGATGACGGCATCGGAGTATATTTTTTCTCCGTTTTCAAGCAGAACACCCTTTACACGGTATTTTTGCTGTAGTTTCTTCTTTTCTTTTTTCGAAGTATTAACCCCCGCATGCAACTTATTTTGTGCATCAGATCCTTCCCGGCATAACTCAACATCCTGAATTTCCACTTCTGCAGCATCTGCGTCATCTGACAAAACAGCAGTTTCCCTTAAAATCCCGGCCACACGGCAGTTTTTTATAAATCTGACGCCGTTCATTTTTAATTTTCTTTCAAGGGCAGAGATCACATCCGCAGACTTATCAGACACGGGAAAAACACGTTCTGCCCTTTCAGTCTTTAGCGGACAGCCGTTTTCTTCAAAAAACTTCTTAACCTCATCATGATCAAAGGAATACACGGAACTGAATAAAAACTTGGGATTGCTTACCACATGTGAGAAAAATTCATCCGTTGGGCAGTCATTTGTAAGGTTGCATCGTCCCTTTCCCGTTATAAACAGTTTCTTTCCGGCCTTTTCATTTGATTCAAGAAGTGAAACATCAGCACCTTTTTCAGAGGCAGCTATAGCAGCCATCATTCCCGCCGGCCCTGCACCTATAACGATTATCTTTCCCATTTTATATCCTGCTCACTTTTAAAAATAAACATTCCACAGCATGTAGATTACCTCTGTAGATAGTAACACGCATGCTCACCTTAGGCAATCATGAAATGCAGAATGCCTTACATTGGTGTCCGCGCCCCCATATGCTATATGCGAAATTTTACAATAACAAATTGTAGTGAAAAGCAG
>CAMOJK010000059.1 GCA_946616835.1 uncultured Lachnospiraceae bacterium | reverse complement strand
CTGAGGATTCAGGTCCGTATATTTCTATAACTCTTCCCTTGGGAATACCGCCTATGCCAAGGGCTATATCAAGTGAAAGGGATCCGGTAGGGATCGTCTCAATGTTCATCTTATTGCTGGGATCACCGAGCTTCATGAGCGCGCCCTTACCGTACTGCCGCTCAACCTGCTTTAAAGCAGCGTCCAAAGCTCTTAATTTTTCTTCTCTTTCCATCTCTTTTCTCCTTTCACAGAAAACATCTGTTCGTATTTATTAGATTAAAACATTTGTTCGTATTTGTCAACATAAATTTTCAAGATTTTAATTTTCAATTCCGGTACTGTATTCAGTTTTCAATGTTCACAGAAACATCATGCGCCGGATATTTCTAAAAAAAATGTTGGAATTCAAGCAGTCTCCTGACCACCCTTGCGAATGCACGACACCGAACGGTATCTATGAACTCCTAGTTGCAGATACTACCACAATTTAGTAAAAAAATCAAGACTGTTTTTCAATAACAGAATCAGTAACAGAATCAGACTTTTTTTCTTCCTGAATATTTTTTCTTTACATCCAGGCGGTTTAAGGCGCGTTTTAGTTTTGCTTCCGCAAGCTGCTCCTCCAGCCTGCCCTGCTTAAGCTTCATCAGATCCTTTGCAGCCTTTTCCGACTCTCTGGCCCTGTTTTCATCTATCTCATCCGGATCCTCAGCAGACTCAACAAGCACCAGCACCTCATCTGCTTCAACCCTCATGATTCCTGCGGAAACGGCAGCATAGCGCATGCTGTCTTCAGGATCTTCATCCTTCCTGTATTTAAGAAGTCCTTCCTTTACAGCTACAACCGCAGCTTCATGTCCTGCCATTACACCAAACTCTCCCTCAGCCGTAGGCACCGCAAGAAACTCCGCCGCACCGCTGAAAAATACGGAATTTGCCTCATATATTTTAAGCTGAAATGATTTTATTGTTTCCAATTACAGAGTCTCCGCTTTCTTAATGGCATCGTCTATTGTTCCCACATTATAAAATGCAGCTTCCGGATAATCATCATACTTGCCGGAAAGTATTGCTTTAAAACCTCTCACAGTTTCTGACCTGGGCACATATATTCCGGGGGTGCCCGTGAACTTTTCAGCTACGAACATGGGCTGAGCCAAAAATCTTATAATCTTACGCGCCCTGTTCACGATACTCTTGTCCTCATCTGAAAGCTCGTCCATACCCAATATTGCTATGATATCCTGCAGCTCATTGTATTTCTGAAGGTATCTCTGTACCTCTCTGGCTGTTTCATAATGGTCCTGACCCACAATATCTGCTTCAAGTATTCTGGATGTTGACTCAAGCGGATCAACTGCCGGGTAAATACCCTGCTCTGCAATTTTTCTTGAAAGCACCGTGGTGGCATCCAAATGTGAAAAAGTAGTTGCAGGTGCCGGGTCAGTCAGGTCGTCCGCTGGTACATAAACAGCCTGTACTGATGTAACCGAACCTGCTGCCGTCGATGCAATACGTTCCTGAAGTGTACCCATTTCCTGAGCCAGTGTGGGCTGGTAGCCAACGGCAGAGGGCATACGTCCCAGTAGCGTTGACACCTCAGAGCCAGCCTGCACGAAACGGAATATATTATCGATAAAGAGCAGCACATCCCTGTTTTGCACATCCCTGAAATACTCAGCCATAGTAAGTCCCGTAAGAGCCACCCTCATACGGACACCGGGAGACTCATTCATCTGACCGAATACCATGGCAGTCTTATCAATGGTGCCGCTTTCCTTCATTTCATTCCACAGATCATTTCCCTCTCTGGAACGCTCACCTACGCCCGTAAATATGGAATAACCGCCATGCTCCATGGCAACATTATGGATAAGTTCCTGAATAAGCACAGTCTTACCTACACCTGCACCACCAAAAAGTCCTATCTTTCCACCCTTTGCATAGGGTTCAAGCAGATCGATTACCTTGATACCTGTTTCCAGAATATCAACTGCCACATTCTGGTCCTTGAATGAAGGGGCAGGTCTGTGTATGTTCCACCTCTCCGTATCTGCCGGTATGGCGTCTCCGCCATCTATGGGATTTCCCAGTACATTGAACATCCTTCCTATGGTCACATCACCGACCGGGACCTGTATTCCCTCACCTGTAGCAATGACCTCCATATCTCTTGCAAGGCCTTCCGACTGTGACAGAATAATGCATCGCACCACGCCATCTTCCATAAGCTGTGCGGTTTCCATAGTCCGCACGCCCCCCTCAAGCTCCACGGTAAGTGCTTCCCTTAGCCTCGGCATCTCTCCTTTTTCGAAAACCACATCAACAACAGGTCCGGAAACCTGTATTATCCTGCCTTTGCGTATTTTTTGCTTTCCCTTATCCTTATCCTTAATCACGCCGTTTTTCCTCCGGTATCAATATAACTATGCTGAAAGACTATCTTTCAACTTCTCTCTTCTTTCGCTTTTTCTTCTGGGACCTTGCACCTGCTGCCACTTCGGTAATCTCCTGCGTGATCATTCCCTGTCTGACACGGTTGTACTCTATCCGCAGCTCATACAAAAGCTCCTCTGCATTGTCATTAGCTGACCTCATAGCTGCCATTCTGGAATTCTGTTCAGCACAGAAGCTGTCTACCAGGGCACCATATATATTTCCTGACACATACTGGGGCATAAAACTTTCCAGCACCCCCTCAGGAGAAGGCTCGAAATTATAATATTTCTTCTGCCTGCCCGCTTCATCTTCATCAATAAACTCTTCCCTTGAAAAAGGCAAAAGTCTTTCATTCCTTACCACACAAGAAAGCTCTGACTCCACATCACTATAGATCATCCTGATCTCATTAACCTCTCCGTTCAGGTAGGATGTTAAGAGCCCTGAACAGATCATCCTCGCCCACCTGTAAGAAGGCGTAGGTGCTATCTCATGGAATTCCTTTTCCACCTGTATCCTGTGATTGCGGAAATAACGGATTCCATTTTCACCTATGGCAAATATTTTTATAGCAGGATCCTTTTGTCTTTCTTTCTCCAATAACCGGAGTACATTCATATTGTATGCACCGGCCATCCCCTTATCCGCAGTAATTACCAGATAGGCCCTAGCCTTTCTTTTACGCTTGTACTTATTGCTGCCATAAAAATACCCTGAGTCAACAGAAGCGGCATTACGAAAGATCCGCTTTATCTCTTTATCCTGCGCTTCAAAAAAAGGGCGCACGTTTTCTAAGTCAGCCCTGGCTTTTCTCATTTTTACAGACGAGATCAGGTACATGGCGTTAGTTATCTTCTTTGTGCTCCTTACGCCTGAGATTCTGTTTTTTATTTCATTCAGTGTTGCCATTTATCCTCGTAAAAACTCTTTGCAGTCTCAATGATCTGTTTTTTTTCCTCCGGAGTCATTATTCCGGTTTCATCAATCTTTGCACAGAGCGCAGATTCCGTCATCGAAAAATGCTTAAGCATCTCATCACGGAATTTTATGATCTTATTCTGGGGAACATTTTCCATAACATGGGCAATAGCGGCACAAAGAATAATGACCTGCTCATGCAGCGTAAAAGGATGTCCCTGGGGCTGTATCAGCAGTTTCATCAGTCCCTGACCATAATTTAACTGTTTCTTTGTCGATTCATCAAGGTCACTGGAAAACTGCGTAAATACCTCCATCTCCCTGTACTGTGCCAGGTCCAGTCTAAGACTCCCTACAGCCTTTTTCATGGCTTTGGTCTGTGCTGCTCCACCTACACGGGATACAGAAAGTCCGACATTAACAGCAGGTCTCTGGCCTGCAAAGAACAGATCGCTTTCCAGGAAAATCTGTCCATCCGTTATGGATATGATATTTGTAGGTATGTAGGCTGAAACATCTCCGGCCTGCGTCTCGACTATGGGAAGAGCTGTCATGCTTCCTCCGCCTATCGCATCAGAAAGCCTTGCAGATCTCTCTAACAGCCTTGAGTGCAGATAGAATACATCACCCGGATATGCCTCTCGTCCCGGAGACCTCTCAAGCAAAAGAGACAGTGCCCTATATGCTATGGCATGCTTTGACAGGTCATCATAGATGATAAGCACATCCTTTCCCTGATACATAAAATACTCACCCAGAGCAGCTCCCGCATAAGGAGCGATATACTGGACAGGAGCCGTCTCAGATGCAGATGCTGAAACCACTATGGTATATTCCATTGCGCCCTGTCTCTTTAAATTTCCAACTATATGTGCCACACTTGATGACTTCTGTCCAATGGCAACATATATGCAGATCACGCCATTGCCCTTCTGGTTCAATATCGTATCTGTTGCAATCGTGGTCTTTCCGGTCTGTCTGTCACCGATTATGAGCTCTCTCTGCCCCCTGCCTATGGGAAACATTGAATCAATCGAGAGCAGCCCTGTATTCATAGGGGTATCCACTCCCTGACGGGACACAATATCCGGTGCAGGTGATTCTATTGCCCGATACCCGGAGGCTTTTATCTTTCCCTCACCGTCTATTGGCTCTCCAAGAGCATTGACCACTCTTCCTATATAAGCATCACCAACGGGGATACCCGCTGTCTTTTTGGTCCGTCTTACCCTGCTGCCCTCTGTAATATCCGTATCATCACCGAAAAGTATGATTCCGACGCAGTCAGGCCGCAGGTCCTGTACCATGCCCTTTACACCGGATTCAAATATTACAATCTCACCATATACTACGCTGCGGAGTCCCTCTGCAAGGACAATGCCGTCACCTACTGTCAGTACGACGCCTTCCTCTTCCGGACGGACATGGGCTGCCCAGGAGTCAATTGATGATCTGAACAATGTAATGACATCAGACTCTTCATCATCATACCTGGCGGCTATTTCATCCAGCATGTCGGCCAACTGCCTGTATCTGCCTTCACGTGTCCAGTCATATACTTCTCCGGCTGCCTCCAGCCTGAAGCCGTTCCCTACAGTCTCATCCTGTTTCCAGACCAGCTCAAATTCCTCGCCCTGCTCTTTTAAGAGAAAAGCTTCAAAACGTTTCTTTTGCGCAGCATCCGGTGAAACAGCACTGTAAATATACGCCTCTTTTTTTGAAACGGCTGAGGTCTTACTTTCTTCCATCAGAATTTCCTCCGTCAGAACTCTTCTCTGCCTCATTTAAGAATGAATCAAAAGCTGAACCGCCCTCACTGTCAAGCATTATCTTGCGGGTTGCTTCCTCTATCATCTTAGATATATCTTCCTTGGCACCTTCAACAATGCCTTTTTTCTTTCTCTCACCCTCAGCCTTTGCTTCCGCGATAACACTCTCTGCTTTCTTCTTAAGGCTCTCCTCCTCGGTCTTGCGCATCTCGGCAATCTCCGCCTGGGCTGCACTCATCTTGGCTTCCACTTCCTCATCGGCCTTTTCCATTGCTGCCGTATATTCAGCCTTTAAAGCCTTAGCCTCATCAAGCGTCTTCTTGGCCTGCTCATCCATTTCCCTGTAATGCTCCTCTCGTTTCTGGATAAAATCCTTTACAGGCTTGTACAAAAGGATATAAAGCCCTCCAAAGAGAAGGATTATATTGAAAAGGTGCAGAAATATCTGCATAAAATCTATTCCGAGTATCATTTTTCTCCTTCCTGCCGCTTTTAACGACAATGCTGAGAGGATATGTGCCTGCAAAATCCTCTGGTGCAGTTGGAATATCAGTATCGTCCGACTTATAGAACGAAGATAGTCAGTATCGCAATGATCAACGCGTAAATTACGACAGTCTCTATAAATACCAGACCTAACATCATGATAGTCTGTATCTTTCCGCTCATTTCAGGCTGCCTTGCAACGCCCTCACCGCATCGGCCAACTGCAATACCCATGCCTATACCGCCACCGAGTGCAGCAAGACCTACCGCAACACCTGCGCCAATGGCTTTTCCTAAAATGTCATTTATACCGGCTCCCGCTTCTGCAGCAGCTTCTTCCGCAGCTGCAGCTGCTGTGGTATCTGCCGCCTGAGCGCTTATAACACCTGCTACCCCTGCCCCTGCCATAACAAGGATTATCACTGCAAGTGCGACTGCCATGGTTTTGATTGTCTTTAGTTTCATTTTCTTTTCCTCCGGAGTTTTCTGATATTAAACTATATTTTAACTTTTTAATTATTAAACTTTACATTGCTGTTGCTTCTGTCTTTTTTTTCTTTTCCCTTACCTCAGTAACCTCTCCGTAATAGAAGCTTGTAAGCATGGTCAGGACATAAGCCTGAATGACTGCATGCAACACCGTAAAAAGTACGCCTACTAATACCGGCAGCACAAAACTGAGGGTCAGGTAATAATATACCAGTTCAGTGGTGAGCATGCCGGAGAGAAGGGCACCGAATAATCTGAAGGTCATGGATACCGGCAGTGAGAATTCCTTAAGAGCCTTTCCTATGCCGGCAAACTTATTGGCTGTGACAGCGCCAAATACTATAAAAAGATATGAAAAGCATCCTGCCGCAATAGCACCGTTTATATTTGCAAGAGGCGCCGGCAGTGCCAGGGAATTGCCTGCAGTGGATACCACCTGTATCCCCAAAAGCTCAAACATGGTTCCCACAAAAACATAGCTCCCCACTGCAAAAATATATGCACCAAGAGCCTTATTTCTGTGCGGACTGTTAGACTTGGCAAGCCCGTCAAAAAGTCCCACCCACATCTCTAAGAGCATCTGGAACCTCCCGGGTACAAATTTGAATTTAGGGATGACAAAGATCCTTATTATCAGTGCAGCCGCCAGAAGGAAAGCCGTCACTATGAAGCCGGAAAGGAGTGAAGGGTCGATCTGCATGATTCCGAAAAGCGAAATTTTATTAGCCTCATGCAGTACAGCATCACGCATCACTTCCTTTACGGACTCATGCTTATCGGCATGAAAGGTGAGCACTGTCCCTGCAATGCTTAGTGCCGCCAGCACCAGCATTATGACAATGGTTTTTGTCCTTTTTTTCTTATCCAATTTGGAACCCCTCCGATACAGAAAGAATATAACTTTGCTAAATTAGATTATACGACATTTTGCAGCAAAAAAAAACTTGATATGCAGTGTTTTTTTATTTATCATAATCACTTGTGGTGCACTGGCGGCCGGTCCCTGATATAGGTTATTCCGGTCACTGTAAAGCGGTATTTTTCAGAGGCTTTCAAATATTTTCCGGGAAATGAGTAAACTGTCGCATCACAGGGTAAGATTATGGATAACACATTAAATTCAGATATTTTCAAAAAGGACAATGCCTTTATTGCAGGTCTCCGTGATGGTCTCCCCATAGCGCTGGGATATTTTGCCGTATCCTTTTCCCTTGGCATACAGGCTAAAGAAGTGGGAATGACTGCTTTCCAGGCAGCGGTGATGTCCTTCACCAACCTGACCAGTGCCGGAGAGTTTGGTGCCCTAGCCATAATAGGTACCGGAGGGTCCTATTTTTCCATAGCACTTTCACAGCTTATAATAAACTTACGCTACTGCCTGATGAGCTTTGCCCTTTCCCAGAAGATCAAACCGGAAACACCCACACACCACAGGCTTTTGATGTCCTATGGCATAACGGATGAAATTTTCGGTGTCTCGATAGGTCAAAAATATCCTCTCTCACCATTTTATACATACGGTGCACTCCTCCTTACGGTTCCAGGGTGGACCGCCGGTACAGCGATAGGGGTTCTCGCCGGCAGCATCCTACCCGACTCCGTCACCAGCGCCCTTAACCTGGCACTGTACGGAATGTTTACAGCTGTCTTCATTCCGAAATCAAGAGAAGATCTGCGCATCTGTGCCGCTGTCATTACATCAATGATAGCAAGCTTTGCCGCCACACACCTCCCCTACATAAAAGATGTAGCAGGCGGCACCCGTATCATAATACTCACAGTACTTATATCCCTGATATTTGCAATAATAAAACCTATAGATAACGAACCTGCAAATGAAACAGATACCGATCATACGAATGCAACAGAACAAAATCGTCAGAAAGAGGAAATATGAACATCTGGATCTACATCGCCGTAATGGCCATAGTTACATATCTGATCAGGATGCTGCCCATGACCTTCCTGCGTAAAGAGATAAAAAATAAGACACTCCGTTCTTTTTTAGCATATGTGCCTTATGTCACGCTGACAGTAATGACCTTTCCGGCAATACTTGATGCCACCAGGAGCATCTACTCAGCCCTTGCAGGTTTTGCAACAGCACTCATAATGTCTTATTTCAAAAAAAGCATGATACTGGTTGCTCTGGTATCATGCGCTGTAGTATTTATAACTGAGCTGATCATCATTCACTGACAATATTTTTAGCCTTATCCCGGGAGTTATTCTCATCCAGAAATGAAAGGAATGAAGCTTCCGGCATAGGCTTTGCGTAATAGTACCCCTGAATATATTCACACTCCATTTCTATAAACCACTCAGCCTTGTCTTTATCCTCTACACCTTCGACAACAATCTCAGCGCCTAAGCTCTTAAGCAGGCTTATGGTTTCCTTCATGATATTCTTGCGCCTGTCGTCCACAAGCCCATCAATAAGGCACTTGTCCAGCTTTATTATCTTGTAGGGAAAATTCATTATTCTGCCCAGATTGGAATATCCCGAACCATAATCATCCAATGAAAAGCTGTTTCCATTTTCTGATATATCACTCATGGTCTTTATGACAGCGTCAGCCAGATAATCCGATGCCGTCTCAGTAATCTCGAAATTGATACGCTCAGGCTCTATTTTATATTCCTCAAGTATTTCCCTGATCTTCTCTGCCATATCCTTTTGCGTACACTGCATCACAGACAGATTGACCTCAACGAACTTAATTCCCTTATCAAGAGCATCACTTTCAGCCAAGAACCGGCACACATCACGGATAACAAACTCACCTATCTGAAGTATAGCTCCGCTCTTCTCCGCAGCAGGAATAAATATTGACGGAGGAACATACCCCAGTGTCTCATCCCTGAGGCGCAACAGTGCCTCTGCCGAAGTAAATGCACTGTCCTTAACGGAATATATAGGCTGATAGAATACTTCAAACTTGTCATTTTTAATTGCATCAGCCACGATGCGGTCAATTGTATTGCTGATAACGAACTCTCTGTCCGGAACAATATCACAGTAGCGCACAAATACATTAGGAGGAAGATAATTTACAAAAGTTTCCGCAAATTTTATGAGTTCCTCTTCATTATCACACTCCTCCGGAAGTTCTACACCGCACACTGCAAAATCTAGTTTCATCCTTAAGCCATCCAGATTATATTCATCACGAATAATGGGTATATTATTATTCACAATATTAGACACCCTGTCTTTATCCACGCCGCCTTTATCAGCGATAGCAAAAAGTCCGTTCTTCAGATAATAAAGGTCCGCAAGAGGTCTGTTCTCCTTCTGAAGGACAGAAAATATCCTGTCACATACCTGATGCATAAGCTCAGAGTATACTTCCCTTCCCAGCGAATTTTCAAGCGGTCTGTTGCTCCTAATCTTTGCAAATACGATAAATGTATTGTCCCCGGTCGCATACATAGTTCCTAACATATGCTTAAAGGCCGCATAGGGCTTTGCACCGGTCTCCAGATCGTAATTTTCTTCTATGCTTAGTACAAAGAACGAAAGCAGCAGTACCGTAAGTGCCATTCCGAAAAGCTGTACCAAAAGCTTCGGATTTGTAGCCTGGATATAATATGCCAACAGATTCACAGGATAGATAAAAAGGAGTGCTAAGAACTTCACAGTCTCTATACGCCTCTTTACCCGACAGTAAATGATAAGTGCCAAACAGAAAATCGCATAATAGAATCCCATTGCCACTGAAATACCTATCAAGAAGCCCCTGTGATATACAGGTATCCCGTCCGGACTCAGAGTATGATAAAAAAGAGCATGGGTTGAGCCATTGGATATCAGCAGCATGAGGTTGATAAGCAATGGAGAAAAATACATAACCGACAGCACAAGGGAAGACCTGATCTTTTTGAAGGTTCCTGTGATGCTGCCGACCATATAAATATATACAGGATAGATCATGGAATACAAGAAACTGTATGTTCCACTGGCAATATCCCTAAAAACTATGTTGTTATTATAGGGTTCAATCCAATCAAGAGGTGCCGTCCTTAAGATATCCACAACCGTGGTAAGCATTATAAGCACGATAAATACAAAAAAAATCCTATTCGTCTTGCCTCTGTACATTTTTCTGAAACAGAGCGACAGTAATAGGACTGCACAGACCAAAAGAGCCGCAAGGTCTAAGTAATAGACACGGTATGCCACTATCCAATTCCTCCCTCAGCACTGCTATAAACAGTACAATGCCCCTCAGCTACGATAATAGAAAATCCATGTCGGTCCGGTATATGCCTACAACAAACCGGCATGGATATGTATCTGCAATAATTAGAAGAAAGTCGTACGCACCAGTCTGGTAATATCGGCTGTCATATTTTCTACAAAGGTAACCGACATCTCCATTTTGCTAAGGGAAGTGACTCTTATTTCCCTTGTCCTCTTCTCGGATGACTTTACATTCTTTGTGGTAACCATGATATGATATCGCTCTGCACCCGTCTTGTCTGTATAAGATTCCAGAACATAATCATATTCCACAACATTAGACCTTGAGCCGTCTTTTGTATTAAGAGTATAGTTCGTGGCAACACCGGTATTTCCCTCTTCAGTCTTATTGTCCTGTGAGAAAACCCAGCACTCGGTAGTATCCTGTCCCAGCGGCTTGGGATATCTCCACTCACCCTGTATATTATCATTTGTGATTTCAAGCTGTCTGAACATATCAAAAAGATAATATCCACCTGCAATGACCATCAGAAGGAATAAAACACCGATAATCCTCCCCGCTACATCCTTTGGCTCCTTTTCAACCTTCGGTTTAACTTTGATAGTTGCCATTTTTCTTCCTCCCTTTTTTAAGCCGTTTTCAGCTATTTATCAGTCACCTATCTCTTCGAGATGCTGGCTTGCTTTTTCCGCTTCCAGGCTGTCCGGAAACTTTTCCAAAAGTTCATTGAATTTTGCTGCTGCACTGTTTACATCGCCGTTATCGTAATATGCCAGTCCCAGATAATACAGTGCATCATCGCTATCCGGATTATATTCATATGCCCTGGTCAAACACTCAATGGCAGCCTCATAATCCCTTGAATTATATGACTCTATACCCTTTTCATAAAAGCGCTCTGCTACAGATGAGCCGATACCGCCTCTTAAATATGAGTACAGATCAAGAAATTCCGTTGATGCTCCATCATCCAGATAATCGTCCGGTATCTTTTCCAGATACTCATCGACAGTCATATTATCCTGACCGGTATCCAGATAAGCATAAGCTGCAGCCATTAGATAATCATTGATCTCAGCAGTTCCATTGGAGCCGGAATACCCATCTATCATTTCCTTCTGTGCCTGTATATCAGCCTGAAGCTCGGTTATCCTTGCCTCAAGATCTGTTATCTCGGCATTTTTCTCATCGAGCTGCGCTCCGTATTCCGAGGCCTTTGCATTGGCTTCATCCCTAACCGACGATATCCTTGCGGGAAGGACTATGAAATACGACACACACACACCTATGATAATTCCTATGGCAATCTCAACAAATACATTTATTCCCAAGGAATCCCCCACACCTACGGGCTGTATTATAGTTTCATTGCCACTAGTCTTATATACCGCAGTGACCTCTTCCTTTTTCTTTCTGCGTCCCCGCTTGTTATCGGCAGCCTGCTTAAGAACAGCTTCTATTTCCTTCTTATATCTGAGGGACTTAAGATCCCCACAGTCAATCTTAAGCGTTCTTTCCGCCTCTCTGGCAGCCTTTTCCCACTCTTCCTTCTGTATATACAGGAGAGTGAGCAGCTGGCGGGCCTTTACATAATTAGGATTCATGCTGATGACCTTCTTCAGCTGAATAATGGCCATATCAGAACTGTCCTGCCAGCATAGGTCGAGAGCTTTATTAAATTTTTTTATGGATGTCTTGATATTTTCAAGACGTCCCTGATCGTTCTTGAGCGCATTTATGTATTCGTTTGCAACATTCTTTTCAGGGCGCATGTTCTGGCTGATAACCCACTCGGACAACGCCTCGACACCCTCACCTGTCTCATAATAAACAAGCCCCAAAAGGTTTCTTGCATCTATATGATTTTTATTGAAACGGATACACTCCTTAAGTGCCCTTACAGCTCCTGAAAGATCTCTTACACTTGCTCGTTCCAGACCTTCATTATACAGTCTGTTGGAAGTATATATTATCTTCTTATAGTGCTTTACATCTGCACCGCAGTTTGTGCAGTACTCAAGTTCGGTCAGATCACATCCGCAATTAAAACATTTCACAGATACTGCTCCTACTCGTTATAAACATCTCCCTCGCCGGCAACCGCACTATCCGAATTCTGTGCCAGATTGAGCAATACTTCCACAACATCACCCTCATCCTGCTTTTCGTATATATCACTCTCAGCATCGCCCATTTCAAGGCTCTTATGAAATTTTTTCAGTTCTTCCTCAAAAATGATCATACCTGTCTCCGGCTGATGGCATAAATCCACAAAGTAACTGTTCAGAACCTATCGGTTCTTCCAGTTACGGCAGCCCGCAACCTAAGATTTGCTTTGCAAATAGCGGGCTGCCATTAACTAATTTACTCTTTAGTACGCCCGTGACAGCAAGTGCTTCGGGCTGACCTATTGTTACAACAAAACATTACACATTTTCACATACAACATAATAACGATATTGCATGTAAAAATCAACACAAAATTATACCGCGTTATTTATTAAGATTTGCTATGCGTTCTTTTACCTGTTCCATCAGCTTTTCATATTTTGCAAGCTTAGCTTTTTCCTCTTCAATCTTTTCCGCAGGAGCCTTGGAAAGGAACTTCTCGTTATTCAGCATGCTGTTCGACCGTTTCAATTCGCCTTCAAGACGCTTTTCTTCCTTCTTAAGTCTCTCCAGCTCCTTCTCAAGATCCACAAGATCCGAAAAAGGAATATAGATTGCCGCATGTGCAAGCAATACAGATACAGCATCCTCTGCTATACCGGTCTTGTCTGCCTGAACTGTAACATCGGAAGCATAAGCCAGTGTCTTCAGGAAGTAATTATTTTCCGTAAAGCTCTTCTTTACATCATCATTTCCGGTAACAACAAATATCTGCGCTTTCCTTGAAGGGGGAACATTCATCTCGGTGCGTACATTTCTTACACCCCTTACAGCTTCCTTTATAGTTTCGATGTTGCTTTCATCCGACACAAAGTTTCTTTCTTCAGTATAAACAGGCCATGAGGAAATCATTATGGATTCCTCTGCATCCTGAAGGTTACAGAAAATCTCCTCTGTGATAAACGGCATGAAAGGATGAAGAAGCTTAAGAGAATCCACCAGTACGGCCTTAAGTACTGCCAGTGCAGCAGCCCTGGATTCCCTGTCTGCATCAGTCTCACTCTCCTTCTTATACAGACGGGGCTTTACCATCTCTATATACCAGTCACAGTACTCATCCCAGATAAAGTCATATACCTTCTGTACCGCAACTCCCAGCTCGAATTTTTCCATATTTTCAGTAACATCGCGTACGGTATTGTTAAGCTTGGACAGTATCCAGCGGTCAACCGGCTCAGTCTTTACTTCAGATACATCCTTTATCTCCTCATCACCCATATTCATCATGATAAAACGGGATGCATTCCATACTTTATTGGCAAAGTTACGACTGTTCTCCACACGCTCGGTAGAAAATCTCATGTCATTTCCGGGTGCATTTCCGGTAACAAGAGTAAGCCTTAACGCATCAGCACCATATGTAGAGATTATCTCCAGAGGATCAATGCCGTTTCCAAGGGATTTACTCATCTTCCTGCCCTGGGCATCACGAACAAGTCCATGGAAGAGTACAGTCTTAAACGGCTTATCTCCCATATGCTCATAGCCTGAAAATACCATCCTGATAACCCAGAAGAAGATAATGTCGTAGCCGGTAACAAGCACGTCCGTAGGATAGAAATACTTAAGATCCTCTGTCATTTCAGGCCATCCCAGTGTTTCAAAAGGCCAGAGAGCTGATGAAAACCAGGTATCAAGTGTATCCGGATCCTGAGTAAGATGAGTACATCCGCACTTAGGGCACTTTTCCGGTGCAGATTTTGCAACGACTATCTCACCGCATTCATCACAGTACCATGCTGGAATTCTGTGCCCCCACCAGAGCTGTCTTGAAATACACCAGTCTTTGATATTATTTGTCCAGTTAAAATAGGTCTTCTCCATGCTCTTGGGGATCAGCTTTATCTCACCGTCTTCTATAGCTTTTACGGCAGGCTTGATAAGCTCATCCATACGGACAAACCACTGCTCCTTTACCATGGGTTCTACTGTTGCATTACACCTGTCATGGGTACCAACATTATGGGTAAGGTCTTCAATGGATACTAAAAGTCCCAGCTCATCCAGTTCTTTTACGATAGCATCCCTTGCAACGTAGCGGTCCATGCCGTTAAACTTACCGCCATTTTCGTTAATGGTAGCGTCATCATTCATGATATTGATCATTTCCAGATTGTGACGCTTTCCTACCTCAAAGTCGTTAGGATCATGAGCCGGAGTAATCTTAACAACACCTGTACCTACTTCCATATCAGCATGCTCATCACCTACAACGGGAATGGGACGGTTGATTATGGGAAGCATTACATTCTTACCGATAAGATCTTTATACCTGGGATCCTCCGGATTAACAGCAACAGCAGTATCACCCAGCATTGTCTCCGGTCTGGTAGTTGCAAACTCAAGGAAACGGTTTTTCGATACTGAACCGTCATCCTCTATTACAGGATATTTGATATGCCAGAAATGGCTGGCCTGCTCTTTATACTCTACTTCCGCATCAGATATGGAGGTCTTACATACCGGGCACCAGTTGACCATGCGCTTGCCCTTGTATATATATCCTTTTTCATGCATCTTGACGAAGACTTCCGTAACTGCCTTATTGCATCCCTCGTCCATTGTAAATCTCTCACGGTCCCAGTCGCAGGAGGATCCAAGCTTCTTAAGCTGGTTTACTATCCTTCCGCCATACTCTTTTCTCCAGTCCCAGCACTTCTCAAGGAATCCGTCACGGCCAAGGTCAGCTTTGGTTATTCCCTGTTTCTTTAAATTCTCTATAACCTTTACCTCGGTTGCAATAGAGGCGTGGTCTGTCCCGGGCTGCCAGAGTGCATTATAGCCCTGCATCCTTTTGAATCTGATAAGTATGTCCTGCATGGTCTCATCCAGGGCATGTCCCATATGAAGCTGTCCCGTGATATTGGGGGGCGGGATTACAATAGTAAAAGGGGTTTTACTCTTATCCACCTCTGCATGGAAGTATTTCTTTGTTTCCCACTTCTCATACAGTCTGTTTTCGATCCCGCTCGGATCGTATGTTTTCGCCAGTTCCTTACTCATTTCTCAGTCTCCTTATATACATACTAATTCTTATACATTAAATCATTCAGCCTGTCATATTGCAGTCTACCGCACATATCTGCAGGGGACATATCCTGATCATACACAGTTTTGGATCCTTAAGATAAGTTAACGCTTATCTCTCCATCTTCCAAAATTCCACACTGTAGGGAGCCAGTTCGCTGCCTCCGCCGAAATCATGCTTGCCGCCGCTTATAAGCTCGTCAGCCATGCCACAGCCTGCATCAAAATGCGCAGTATAGGGATTGCTGTCCATGTTGATCGCTACCAGCACACGTTCATCATCACACTTTCTTTCCCAGATGCACTGTTTATTGGTAAGAAGTACACTGCGGAATCCGCCATAGTTCAGAGCCCTTGAATGCTTCTTAGCCTCTGCCATTGCGGAAATGATATCCGTAAGCTCATTCCATTCAGGCTTGTCAAAAGAAGGTCTTAATGCAGGATCCCCCTGTGACTTATCAGCCTTTGTTCCCCACTCGCTTCCGTAATAAATGCAGGGGATTCCGGGCATTCCGAAGATTATTCCGTACGCCAGCTTAAGACAAGCCGGATCCGATATCAGTGATGCGATCCTTGACACATCATGATTATCTACAAAAGAAAGCAGATGCGAGCCCCTTGCCACACACCAGTCCTCAGGTCCAAAAAGCCTTAACAAACTGTGAACAATCTCGAACATATTGGCAGAATTTATTGCTGAGTGAATTCCCTTATAGCACTGATAATTGGTAACGGAATGTATATTCATTTCGGACAACATCCGTCCATACTCTCCGTGAAGTACTTCCCCCAGAAGAAAGAAATCCTGCTTCTTCGAATCGGTAAACTCTCTTAACCTTCTTGTAAATGCAGGATCAAGGCAGTACGCCACGTCAAGTCGTATGCCGTCAATATCAAACTCATCTATCCAGCCGTTTACGGCACTGAATATATGCTGTACCACATCCTCATTTCTCAGATTCAGCTTTACAAGGTCATAGTTGCCCTCCCAGCCTTCATACCAGAGTCCATCATTGTAATTTGAGTTACCTTCAAAGGAGATCTGGTTAAACCATGAAACATAAGGTGATGACTGACGGTTTTTAAGCACATCCTGAAAAGCCCAGAAACCGCGTCCCACATGATTGAACACCCCATCCAGAACCACCTTTATCCCTTCCTTATGCAGGGCATCACAGACCTTTTTAAAGTCTTCATTTGTTCCAAGTCTCACATCAAGCTTCGTATAATCCCTTGTATTATATCCATGGGTGTCAGACTCGAATACGGGCGAAAAATAAATAGCATTGCAGCCCAGCTTCTTTATATGAGGTATCCAGTCAATGACCTTAAGTATCCTTGACTCCTGTACACCATCATTTTCAAAGGGAGCACCGCAGAATCCAAGTGGATAAATCTGATAGAATACGCTTTCTTCTGCCCACATAATATTCCTCCTGACTTTTTATGTTCCTCTTGACTATATCCTGCTAATTTTAACACATGCGTGGTCCGTTTGCACTATGTTTTATCGTGCACCAAATACATTGCATCAAATACTTTAGATCAAAAACTTTACATCAGATTCTTCGAACTGTACTTAAGCAGCTATCTCACAAACTGCCCTTTTTCTACTTTTAATGATCAGTCAAGGCTGTACCAGAACTCACTTACTGCTCCGGGCAGAGCCTCCCCGGATACCACCGCATACCGCTTCCACTCCCTCGGGAAGAGCTTTTTGTATGAATTATCCGTATAACGCTCATCTAACAGAACTACCACTCCAGCATCCGTCTCTGTTCTTATGACACGCCCCGCCGCCTGCAGTACTTTGTTCATTCCAGGAAAACGATAAGCATAGTCAAATCCGTTTTCCTCAAAAAATTCTCTTATTATCTCTTTCTCCACACCAACCTGCGGAAGTCCCGTTCCGATTATCACGCTTCCTATCAATGCCTCTCCCTGCAGGTCTATTCCCTCTGAAAAGATCCCGCCGAGGACACAGAATCCCACAACAGACTTCCTCTCATCCTCATCCATAAATGCCTTCAGAAATTCTTCCCGCTTATCCTCATTCATACCGGGATCCTGTTTAATGAGCTTTAAGCTTCTGCTGCTATAGTGGCGTTCCTCAAAGAACATACTGACCGTCTCCATAAAGGAATACGAAGGAAAAAACACCATATAGTTTCCCCTTTTTGAATTTATGACATCTGCTATCCTGTCAGCGATCCTTATGAACATATCATCAGTACGCTTTGTATACAGACTGGTGACATCCCTGGCGATAAAGATTCCCAATCTGCTTGGATCAAAAGGCGATCCCGCATATATCTCATAATCCTCATCTGTTCCGCCTAAGAGTTTTTTATAATACTGAAGCGGAAGAAAAGTAGCTGAAAATAATATTGATGCCCGTCCCCTTGCCATACACTCTGCCAGATTTTTGCCCGGATCCACACACAAAAGCTTAACCATAAAACTATGGTCTTCCTTTATCTCTGCAAACAAACGGTAATTCTTATCAAGCTTTTCATATATGAGCATGAAATGGCAGGTCTCAAAATACAGTTCCAGGATATCCCTACGCAGTGGAGGATTATCCTCTTCACTGAAAAAATGACCTATGGCTGAATTTAAGCCCTCCACCTGCCCGGCAAGGGTATTGACATTTTCAAGCATCCTGAATTTTTCTGTTTTCTCCGCCATAGCATTCATGGTCTTTATACAGTTTTCCAGCGCTTGTCTTATCTTTTTAATAAACTCTGTAAGCTCTGCTTCTTTTTTAAGCCGCCCCCCTCGAAAAGCTGCCACCTCTGTGACGGATTTCCCTGAAATATACTCATCCAGCTTGTACATAAGTTTTCCAAACTGCGCTATAGTCAGTTCAGCACTGTACATATCCCGCCCTCTGTCCAGGAGATTATGAGCCTCATCAATAAGAAATACGAAGTCATTTCCACTTCCATCTGCAAAAAATCTTCTCAGGTATGCATGGGGATCAAAAAGATAATTGTAGTCACAGATAATGACATCTGCAAACCAAGTCAGATCAAGACTCAGCTCAAACGGACATACATTATGCCTGCGTGCTGCCGCCTGTATGGAATCCCTGT
>CAMOJK010000058.1 GCA_946616835.1 uncultured Lachnospiraceae bacterium | reverse complement strand
ACTGGATCCCGAGTATGTGGGAGTTGATATACGCATAAATGTGTATGTTAAGCCTTATTTCGACAATTATAAGGAAAGCATAGAGGAAGTATTACGGGATAGCATCCGTTATGTGGATGGTGAAAGTAATTTCGGTGATCCGCTGGAGTATGAAACCGTTATACGCAATGTGGAGTCTCTGGAATGTGTTGAATATGTTTCGGATATTTCCATGACTGTTCAGAGGGCGGGGGCAGCAAAAATCTCAGAGTCCGAACTGGTTCCAAAGAAAAATGTACTGCTATATCCCGGCAGGCTGTATGTAAATGCCGTTACTTTTGACTGACAGGGAGGCTGAAAATGGCTGGAAAGACTTATTCCATCAAGAAAAACCGTATAAAAGATGCTATTCTGGATGGGTTTACCGTTCAGGGGGATGCTTTAGTTGCTGACGAGTCAGTATACAGAAATGTTGTTATCTTCAAGCCTATAGACAGTGGAAAAAAGGATTCAGAATGGGGACGGTTTTCACTTAAGGCGCAGATAGACCAGAATATGCTGATAACCGTATTTGCTGTTGCGGTAAATGTAAAGCTTCCGGAAGATGAAGTGTCAAATATAGATTTTTTCAGACGGGACAGTGTACTGTGTGCAAAGGGAATGAGGGATGTGCTGCTATATTCCCTTGAAGGCAGGTATCTGTATGTTGCGATAACGGTGGAGGAAACGGGAGCCTGCACGCTTGATAATATAAAGATTTATCAGCATGGCGATACTTTTATGGAGGAACTTCCCGAAATATACCGGGACAGAAATTCATTTGTCCACAGGTATATGTCAATCTTTTCTACTGTACATGGTGAATTTCAGGATGAGATTGAATCCCTGGATAAGATTCTGGATCTTGATACCTGTCCGGTGGAGCTTCTCCCGGTTTATGCTTCATGGATGGGAATAGAGATCAGCAGTAAGTTCCTGCCAGAGGATACTCTCAGGACTTTTGTGAAAGAACTGTATACACTTACGGGGTATAAAGGTACCCGCTATGCATTGGAGAGGGTATTCCAGATAATACTGGGTGAAGATGTTAGGATAATTGAAAATCAGAATATAAACTTCACAGATGACATCGTTGAAGGGCTGCCTTACGGGGATGCAGAAAGAGGGCCTTTTGATGTGGATGTACTGGTGAGGAAACGGCTGTCTGAAACTATGTACCAGCAGCTTCTTTTCCTGGCTAAACAGTTTGTTCCTGCCAGGACAGTACTGCATATAGATGTGCTTGGAGAAAGTTCGGTTATGGATTCCGGAAGCTATCTGGATATGAATGCACATCTGCCTGAAGATAAGGCAGTTGTTCTTGATGAGAACGTTGGTATAAGTGACAGGATAAAGCTGCAATAATATAATTTTTGACACAAAAAAAATAATATATTATAATCAAGTGTTAGTGTTTTGAAATGACGATAGAGCTGGCAGTTGCCATTGGATAATAGCAGGAAAAGCCGGTTGAAGATTAGGTAGAATTTAGATGACTGTTACTGAAGATTTTGTTGATGACAAGCTTGTCCTTTCCGTAGAGGGAAGGATAGAGACTAATACTGCACCCGAGTTTCAGAGTGCTGTTCTTGGTGCATTTCAAAAATGCAGTAATGTTGTTATCGATTTTGAGGAAGTCGCATATATATCCAGTGCAGGTCTCAGAGGTCTTCTGCTGGGCCATAAGACAGCTCAGTCAAAAGGGGGCTCCATGGTATTGACAAATGTCAATGATGCAGTTATGGAAGTTTTTAAGATGACTGGATTTAAGAATATTCTGACAATACAGTGATAGAGTTTAAAAATGTAAATTTTTCATATAAGGAAGAACCCGTTTTTTCAGGTCTCGACATGACTGTTGATGCGGGTTCTTTTGTATTGGTAACAGGCGAGAGCGGAGTAGGCAAAACTACCTTGATCAAGCTGATAACCGCTGAATTAAAACCTGATTCGGGCAGTATATCCGTTGATGGAAGGAACATATTAAAGCTTAAGGATAGGGATCTGCCTGCCTATCGCAGGAATATGGGGGTGGTATTTCAGGATTTCAGACTGTTAGAAGAGTCCACCGTGTATGAAAATCTTGACATAGTCTGTCAGGTGGTAGGTTTAAGCCGTAGGGAATCAGAAAGGAAGATAACCAGTATACTGACTCTTCTTGGCATGCAGGATAAGTTCAATAACATTCCGTTAGAGCTTTCCGGGGGGGAGAGGCAGCGGCTTTGTATAGGACGGGCTCTTATGAATAATCCCAGACTGCTGATAGCTGATGAGCCTACAGGCAATCTTGATCCGGCTAATTCCAGGGAAATAATGAAGATATTCAGCATTATAAGAAGTCAGGGGATAACCGTGGTGGTGGCTACCCATAATGTCGATGCAGCGGAAGGACTGATGTATAAGGAATTCATCCTGTCAGATGGTACAGGGCATTATATTGAAAAATAACTGCTTTTAGAATTATCGTCGGTTTGAGCCTCTTTGTTTTCTTCATTTGAAGTGTTTTCTGAATTATCGGATGCCTTTAATGCTTCTTTTACGGCATCAGGAAGATCGTCTTCGGTTATTTCGGTCAGCTTTATGTATTTGTAACTATAGCCCTTATTTTTTCCATCCGGGGTTATTACCTGATACCAGGACTCCTCATCAGTAGGAAAGGCATATACTTGAGAACCGTTGGGAATCTGTGTCAGCACAGAAGCATTCAGACCGGGCTCATCACGCAGACAGAGTGCGAGTCCTCCTGTATTTACTGTTCCGAGATATATGGGACCTGTTATGCTCTCCGGTACAGTCTCTATAACGGGTGCTTCAGTTGCTTCAGGCTCGGGAGTAGGCTCAGGGGTAGCCTCCGGTGTGGGCTCAGGCGTGACTTCAGGCGTAGGAGTAACAGTCTCCTCGGTGGGTGCCGGTGTTTCCTCAGTTGCTACCGGAGCTTCGGTCACGGTATTCTCGGGTATCATAGCGGAGTCCACTACTATCGTAGTATTGTTTTCAAACTTATTTTTGGCACTGCTTGAAATGGAAGGAAAAAAACAGTACAACAAGGCTGCAACACAGCCTATACCGAGATAAATCCATATTCCTGCAAATAATATTTTTTTATTTTTTTCCATAATCTGCCTTTGCTAAATCTGTGGTCATTAGGTGGTGGGAAGCTGAATATATATAGCCATTCCTGCGCCTACATTACTCCTCGCATAAATAGTGCCGCCGTAGTAGTTCACTATGGCACGGGCCTGTGTAAGTCCAAGTCCGTTTCCACTTATCCTGTTTGCCCCCTGATAGTTCAGCTCAAATATCCTGTCAGTTTCTTTTTCCGAAAGTCCCTCACCGGTATCCTTCATTACAATAAAAATATCACTTCCGATATTGGATATCGTGATGGTAAGTGAACCGGCACGCTTCATGTATTTTATGGAGTTGTCAATGATGTTCTTAAAGAGAATCCTAATCCTTGTGGGGGAGGCCTTTACCATCATGCTTTCAGCAACCGTCGAGATATGGATAGCAAGTCCTGCTTCTCTTGCACTTTCATTAAGTTCCCTGGCTGCCTCACCGGCAATAGCGATTATATCTACGGTGGCGGTTTCAGACTCGCTTATGGGAGGAAGGAGAGATGAAAGGTCGGGCTCTGCTTTGGCAGAAGCCTTTGCTGCAGCTTTCTCTTCCAGTTCCATTTTAAGTGCTGTATTGGATTTTTTTAATTCAGTAATCTCATTTTCAAGAGATTCTTTTTCCTGCCCCAGTTTCTCGCTGAATTCTCTGATTCCTGTCAGGGCTTCATCCTTGTCCCGGGCATTTTTTTCACTTGCCTGCAGCATATTCTTTAACTCGATATTCTTTTTCTGCAGTTCCTCAAATTCATCATCATTGGCGGCGGCTATTGACTCGCTGCATTCCGTGACATTGAGCCAGCACATTATTACCAGGAGAATGCTGTGAAGAGTGATAAGGATTATGTTCAGAAAAACATCAAATTTGAACAATCCGAACAGCGCTAGCATAAACAATATTATAGCGGGTAATAAAAGACCTGCATGGTTTTTCTTCATGAGATACACTCCTTGAATGTTCTTTAATGATAGAAAGCTGTATTTAGCAGCGTATGCATGAGGCTGCTTCGAATAGTCAGCTTTAATTTTCACAGGTTTTATGATACCATACTTGGATAACCGTGTGTTATTTTTTTACTATGTTTTGTATGCTGACAGCGAGATTTTCAAAGAGAATATAAATGCTGCAGCTTACAGATACGGATGGCTGTAAAGTATGGGTAAAGGGATCAGGTCAATAAAGCGTATAAAGCAGTTGGCGGAAAACAGGGTGTTGGTTCTTTCCAGTTTCTTTGTGCTGCTTATTCTATTAATTTTTTTAAGTTTTTTTGACGATTTACTTGATGATGGACCGACATACGAGCTTGGTTCCGCAAGCGAGGCTACGGTAGGAGCAACGGGGCATCTCCTTGTTATTGACCAGAGCATGAAGACAGTACTTGTTGTGGATGAAAATGACAGGATAGATTATAAGCTTACGGGCGGTGATGCCGAATATAGCTTTTACTATGCCCAACATCTGGCAGAAGATGAGGCAGAAAATATTTATATTGTGGATGTTGAATACGGCAGTCGTGGTAATCTTCTTAACAGTGAGAGGATACGGCTTTTCAACGGCAAGGGTTATGAGACTCTTTGGGAGCAGGATTATACTGCAGATAATGACGGACCGCTGCAGTACAGTACAGTAAAAAGCATTTATGATGATAATGGTACTATCTATTTTATAAGGGATACAGGGGAGAATATCGAGGTTTACTATTTTAACTCATCAAATGATGCAGTGATGTGCCGCAGTGTACCGGCCAGGATGAAGATAAATGATGCTGTATATGATTCCGGGAATGATGTCATTATTGCCGCCTATCGAAACGGAAGCGTCGTGCAGTATGACAAGGGTGATACAGCGGGACGGGATATAAATCTTCCGGAAGGAATCAACCCATGGACGATGGATATGGCAAATGATGTCATTTATCTTTCTGATCCCAATAGATGTTGCATATACACATATGATCTTCAGGGAGCTGGAAACACCCGTGAGCTGATGACTACGGATTGTCCCGTAAAACAGATATGTGCTGATACAGATGCGGATATGCTTCTGGGAGTTGATAATATCGCGTGCGTAAGGACAAGGCTTTCAGATCCCGGGAATTTAGAATATGTAAGTGTATTTGTCAACAATGATTTCTATATCACGGTTATCATATGGATTGTGGCGGTATTTACTACCATTCTGGCATTGGTGTTTCTTGTGTTCGGAGCAATCAAACTTTTCTATATGGCACTGGAAAGTGAATCGGTGCTGCGTATCCTGATGGTTGTTCTTGCGAGTATTATCATATCTTCATTTAATACCTATATCCTGATGGGAGAAACAAAGGATGAACGCATGCAGCTGAGGGACGACAGCGTCAGGGTATTTGCAGAATTGATGCTCTCAAAGATAGATACGGAAAGGCTTGCATGTATTGATTCCATAGACTCCTTTGGAAGCGAGGATTTCATTGCGGTAAAGGAGCCTTTGGACGAAATGATAGAGGTGGGATATGACAGCGGTATTTACTATTACTATGTGATATATACTACGGATAATGTGAATATAAATTCCGTCATGGATTATGAAGAGACCGTTGCTACCGGCGGAGCAGTATATGAATTTGGTGATAATGACTATTCTGAGGTGCTGAGAACAGGAATTCCCAAAAATACAAACGAAATGAGCAGTTATGGCGCCTGGTCATTTGTACTTGAACCCATAAGGGATTCCTCCGGCAGGATAGTTGCACTTCTTGAGGTGGGGCAGAATCTTGACAGGATGCAGGCTGAGCAGACAAAACTCATAAAAGAAATGGTATTGAGTGTTATCTGCTGCGCTGTGGTCATGACTATGTGCATGCTTGAATTTCTTTTCCTGTTTAATTTTATAGAGGAAAGAATAGAGAAAAAGAGCATCAGGACAAATGATATGCCGTCACGGGTCCCTCTAAGGACGCTTATGTTTCTTTCTTATGCAGCGGATTCCATGCAGGATGTTTTTATGGTATTGCTGTGTAGCGAGCTGTATGACGGCTCGCTCCCTATAGGCGCCGGCGTGGCTATAGCGCTGCCTATGTCGGTTCAGCTGCTTCTTATGGCTGTCTTTTCCGTGGTAGGTGGAAGGCTTGCTGAAAAATTCGGCGTTAAACTTGCTCTTGTGTCAGGATATATTCTTCAGGCAGCAGGCTTCATTATATGTTTTGCCTGTGGGAATTACTATGGCATACTTGTGGGAAAGGCTTTTATCGGTATGGGAATGGGCGTTATATATGTGTCATGTAATACTGCAGCATCTGAGGCAGATGGTGAGGAAAGTTCGGAGAAGGCTTTTGCCGGAGTGTCCGCAGGAACACTTTCGGGACTTACTATTGGTGCAGGTATTTCTTCCGCACTGCTGTCAATGGGCGGTTACAGACTGATATACCTTGTTGGTGCCCTACTCCTGGGTATAGGCTTTATTATTTCAATTCTTATGATTCCTTTTCGTAAAACGGAAAAAGCTATGCTTGAGGCTATCCGGACCAAAGAATCAGCAGGAGAAAAAGATGATGATAAAGAGGTGGGGGGGACTTCCGCCAAGTCTCTTGTGTGGTTTATTACCAGACGGAAAGTGGTGGCTTTTTTCATTATGATACTGCTTCCGTTTATGATGTCACTGTCCTACAGGGAGTATTTTTTCCCGATAATTGCAGATGGTGCCGGAATTTCAGAAACAAGGATCGGTCAGATTTATCTTTTATGCGGAATGGTTGTCCTTTATATCGGACCATATATTGCAAACGGTATGATAAAAAGATACGGTGCAGGAAGATCCGTAGTTTTTTCAAGTATATTGATGGCAGCAAATATGGCTATATATGTCGTATTCCCCACAGTATATTCGGCTATTGCAGGTGTGGTGATCCTGTCACTGATCATATCCTTTGCTTACACATGCCAGTATACATATTTCAGTGAACTGAATGAGGTAAAGGCTTATGGCGGAGGAAAAGCCATGGGAATTTATTCAATGATGGAAAGTGCAGGACAGACACTCGGCCCAATAGTCTATGGTTTTCTGCTTTCCTTTGGAATGGTTGAAGGAATTATGGATTTTATGGTGATAATGGGCGCACTGGTAATCCTGTTCCTTATATTTACTTTTGATAAAGACAGCATCGGAAGATTTTTCGGGAAAAAGAAAAAGACGGAGGTCGCTAATGATTGAATATTCAAATATAAGCGATGATGACCTTGAGGGGATGATAGAACTCTATAAGAAATATCTTAATGATGGCGAATATGTTGAGCAGGAACTCAGACGAAAATATGCTGAATGTGATTATACAGGAGTAAAGGCTGTAGATGGGGGTGAGATGGCAGGTTTTGCTTCTATGGCTAAGGGACTTGATTTTACATATCCTCATCCTAAACTTATGGAAAGACTGAAGGATATAGTTGATGATGCTACTGTATATACAGGTGATGCGGTAGTTGTACGGGAGGAATACAGAGGACATGGTGTTTCTCATAAGATGTTTGAGGAATGCTATAAGCTTATGTGTGCCAGAAATGTAAAGTATATTCTTACGGAGCTTTGGATATATCCGGGAGGTGATATCCCGGCAGAAGATTCGGTTTTATGTCTGGGAAAGGTGGTTTATCGGGAATACATAAAGGATTTCTATAAGGATCTGAATAAATATGGGATGACCTGTCCTGTATGTGGCGAGAACTGCAGCTGTAGTGCGTGTATAGAACTGCATAGGACTGAAGTGGAATAGGTAAGCTTTTCTACATGGGATAAATATGGCAGGAGGTTAGATTTGGAGACTAAAGCGGTAAAATCAGTAATGCCTGAAGAAAAAAAAGAAATGAATTTAGGCAGGACAAAGTATGGCAGCCTTGGACGGCGGCTGAATGTTATGCTCGTCATAATGATGCTTCTTATGACCGGCGTAACACTGGTTGTGGCGTACTTTGCACTGCGGGATACTTATATAGAATTTTACAGTGAGTCTGCCCAGGAGGCTGTAAATACTATTGCACAAAGCATAGTGTGGGAAGATGGCATCGAACATTTTGCAGAAACCGGTGAACGGGATGCGTATGCCGATGTGACATGTGAATATCTTGATATGTTTAAGACTAATTTTCCGAACATCTCATTTCTTTATATGTTTGTACCTTATGAGGATCATTTTATCTATGTTTATGATTCTGTCAGGGAGGGGGATGATGTTTCCACTTTGTCTTCATACGGCGACCGTTTTGATTACGGAGAGTCGGAGTATGAGGGATTGGTTGTAGCGCTTAAGGAAAAGAGAGGTTCAGTAGGAGTAAATTACAATAATAATTCTACCTATGGGGAATCCATAAGCGTCTGGGCACCTGTGTTTGATGAAAAGGGTGATGTGAGACTTGTGGTAGAGGCCGACTATTATCTGGAGGATATATATCATGATATAAATGAATTCATGTTCCAGATAGGTGTTGTGCTGATACTGTGTGCTGCGGTGATAATCCTTGTGATGCTCATCTTTGTAAGAAGAAGTGTGCTGGAACCAATCGATTCATTATACAATACTGTGGAACTATACGATCACGGTGTCATAAAGATAGATGAAAAGGATTATCCGTATAATGATGAGTTAAGGCAGCTTGCTGATTCCCTTGTAATGATGGCACAGCGTATAGAAAATTATACAGAGGAAGTTAAACGCGTTGTTGCGGAAAAAGAGAGGATCGGAGCTGAACTGTCGGTTGCTACGGGCATACAGGCCTCCATGCTTCCAAATAAATTTCCTCTGTTTCCGGATCGTGAAGAAATAGATTTATATGCAATAATGAGACCGGCCAAGGAAGTGGGGGGAGACTTTTACGATATATTTTTCGTGGATGAATCCCATCTTGCTATAGTGGTGGCTGATGTATCAGGTAAGGGCGTTCCGGCAGCTTTGTTTATGGTTATAGGCAAGACTTTGATAAAAGATCATACAAATGTAGGCGACAATCTGGGTGAGGTTTTTTACGAAGTCAATAATATGTTATGCGATAATAATGCGGAGCAGATGTTTATTACCGCTTACGAGGCTGTGATCAATCTTAAGACAGGAAGAGTTGACTATGTGAATGCTGGTCACGAGCATCCTTTCCTGTTGCAGAGATGTGAGAATGGGGAGTATGCATATGTGGAGCAAAAAACCAATCCGCAGTTTGTTCTTGCCGGAATGGAGGGGATACCTTATACTGCAGCCAGCTTTGAGATGAAACCTGGTGACAGGCTTGTACAGTATTCCGATGGTGTACCTGAGGCTACAAATAATGCTGAGGAGCTTTACGGCATGGAACGGCTGAATGCGTTCCTTAATGAAAAACGTGATCTTACACCGAAGCCTTTATTGGAGGGACTTCTTGAAAATATAGATGCTTTTGTAGGTGATGCACCGCAGTTTGATGATATTACAATGTTGTGCCTTGATTTTAAAAAGTATATGGAATGAAGTTGTTATTTCTGATTGTCAGCGGTATGGAGTAATTATATGAAACAGTTCGAATTAAAAGTTGATGTAAAAACTGATAGTTTAGAAATTATTAATGACGCTGTGGAAAACAGCATGCGTGAGGCTGGGGCCTCATCGGCAAGCATAATATCCATCGATGTGGCTATCGATGAAATTTTTTCTAATATCATTTTTTATTCCGGACTAAAGGAAGATGAAAAGGCTTTAATAAGGGTGACGATAGATGATGGTGCTGAAAGAATGATCACAATGGAGTTTATTGATACAGGAAGAGCTTTTAATCCTCTGGAACGCCCTGAACCGGATGTTACCAAACCTGCAGAAGAACGTGAGATAGGTGGTCTTGGGATTTTTATGGTAAAGAAAAGTATGGATCATGTGAGTTACAGGAATGAGGATGGAAAAAATATACTTACGATAATGAAGAAAATATAAGCGTCATTGGTAAGGGCAAATATGGCTTACGAAACAACGGCGGGTAAAGAGTCGTTGTTTTGTTGTTTTATCTGGAAGTGTGTAGTTTATATAATATGCAGGAAGTTTTTTCAAAAGAAATACATGCCTCTGTTGCTATGGAAAACCGCATAAGGCAGCTTTTTTCATATGTTGATGTAACCGGAAGGAATATTTCGGATTATATGGAAATATTGCGTGCTGAAGGAAAGCTCCCCTGTGAGGATAAAAGAGCAGGGAAGGAAGCGCTGGACAGGCTTTGCGAGTTACTGCAGTATGATCCGGAGGATATAAGGAAAGATAATCTTTCAGGAAGTGTACCGGCTTTATCCGGAAATGTTTATAAGGAGAATACAGGTGAAAAAAAGGATCATGGTTTGCATCTGTATATTGAGGAAGCTGTCAGGGATAATGAGAATGTAAAGAGTATAGCGGAAAAGCTTAAGACTAATGAAATAACGTATATTAAGCATTATAAGGATATTCTGGCAAAAGGCTTTTCGGCGGACAACCGTAAAGCTGCAGCAAAAAGTATAGTGCTTGCAGACAAGACAGGACGTCTTATGTATGAAGGGGCGCCTGTATGCCAGGATTTCGGCAACCGACATTTTTACTATACTTCATGTGTAATGAACTGTCTGTATGATTGTGAATACTGCTATCTGAAGGGAATGTATCCTTCGGGGATCCCAGTGATTTTCATAAATCTGGATGATATCTTCAGGGAAACTGAAACGCTTCTGGAAAATTTTCCGGTATATCTGTGCGTTTCTTATGATACGGACTTAATGGCACTGGAAGATATTACAGGGTATGTCAGGAGATGGTGTGAGTTTACAAAGTCACACAGGAATCTGACCATTGAAATAAGAACAAAATGCGCCAGGACGGATTTGTGGAAAGATATGGATTGGTGTGACCGTGTGATATTTGCATACACACTGTCACCGGAGGAAATCATAAACAGATATGAGAAGGGAACACCACACCTGGAACAGCGTATCAGGGCTATAGCTGTCGGAATGGAGTCGTATTCGTCTGCAGTAAATACTGAGGGTAAAACATATCCCTTCAGGCTGTGTTTTGATCCCATGATATATGTGAAGGACTGGCAGGAAATGTATCATAATATGTGGGAGAGTATCAGGCGAAGCATAGATCTTGATCATATAAGGGATTACAGTGTGGGGAGTTTCAGAATATCGGACAGCTACCTTAAAAACATGCGGGTAAGATTTTCGGAGACAGCGCTTGTGCAATACCCATATGATGTAGTGAACGGTTATTATCAGTATCCGGAAAAGATAGCGGAAGAAATGGAAAGCTGTATGGAACGGCTCGTTTCAGAAAGTGTTCCGGGGGCAAAGGTGTTCAGATGGAAATAGAATATGAAAAAAAGACTGTACTCATAACAGGTGCATCTTCGGGTATAGGACTCGCTATTGCCATGACTCTTGCAGATAGCGGATATGAGGTATATGGGATAGGAAGAAGCTTTGATGATACAAAGGTTTATCCCTGTTGCTTTCATTGTGTTACATGTGATATAACAGACACTGAGGCTTTGGAAAAATGCGTGAAAGAAATCCGAAGACAATGCAGGATAGATGTTCTTATAAATAATGCGGGCTGTGCATATTACGGTCTTCATGAGGAACTGAATGCTTCTAAAATAAAGAAAATAGTACGGACAGATCTGGAAGCCCCCATAATACTGACGCAGATGTTATTACGGGATTTGAAAGTTAATGGAGGAAGCATAATCAATATTTCTTCAGTGACGGCAATTTCTCATGCAAATCCTCACGGTGCAGCATATGGTGCTGCCAAAGCAGGACTCTATAGCTTTACGGGGAGTATATTTGAGGAAGCAAGGAAGCATGGCGTAAGGGTGACCGCCATTCTTCCAGATATGACAGATACATGTTTATACAGGAATGCAGATTTTGAAGCAGATGATGAAAAGGGCTGCTCCCTTTCTTCAAAGGATATTGCGGATGCTGTGCTCTTTGTGCTTTCAAGGCCGGAGGGTGTTGTTATAGAAGAGTTAGTTATTAGACCTCAGCTACACAGGATAAAAAGGAAAAGAAAAAATGACTTATATTGAATGTAAAGATCTGACACTTGGATACGACGATGGAATAGTTGCTGAACATATTAACTTCACTGTCGAAAGGGGCGACTATCTCTGTATAGTGGGGGAAAATGGTGCCGGAAAGAGTACACTTATGAAGACTATGCTAAGTCTTATCAAGCCGGCAGGAGGAGAACTTAAATTCAGTGATGAACTTAAGAGGAATGAGGTGGGGTATCTGCCACAGCAGACTATTGTACAACGGGATTTCCCTGCAAATGTCAGGGAGATAGTCATGTCCGGAAATCTTTCGCGGATGGGGCTTAAACCTTTCTATGGAAAGCAGGAAAAGAAACGGGCAGATGATGCAATGGAAAAGCTGGACATAACCAGCCTGGCTAAAAAGAGCTACAGAAACCTTTCGGGGGGACAGCAGCAGCGGGTTCTGTTAGCAAGGGCATTTTGTGCCGCTGATAAATTATTGATACTTGATGAACCTGTAAGCGGGCTTGATCCCAAGGCTGCAAAAGAATTCTATGAGTCAGTGCGGAAACTTCATGATGAGGGCGTGACCATAATAATGGTATCCCATGATATGCATGCAGCATTAAGTGATTCTGACCATATCCTTCAGATAGGTGAACATAAACAGCTTTACTTTGGAAAGACAGAAGATTATGTCCGGAGTAAGGCATATTACAAACTGGGACTTAACACTCATCCAAGGGACAGCAGGAAGCATTATATGGCAGAATATCACAAGCCGGAGAACTGAATATGGACGGAAATATCATACAACAGTTTTTATTTTACTTATCGTTTCCATTTGTGTGGTTTGCACTGATAGTTGTGGCGCTTATTTCTTTATGTGCGGCGCTGTTAGGAGTTACCCTTGTATTAAAACGTTATTCATTCATAGGTGATGGCTTGTCTCATGTTGCATTCGGGGCATTGGCTGTGGCTACTGCTCTGGGAGTTACCCAGAATACTCTGGTGGTGTTGCCGGTTACAGTGCTTGTGGCCATGCTTTTGATAGGTATGGGCAGGAATGCAAGGATAAAAGGGGATGCCGCTATCGCCATGCTCTCTACCGGTGCACTGGCTATGGGCTATTTAATTATGAATGTATTTTCAGTATCATCCAATGTATCGGGGGATGTTTGTACGACTTTATTCGGCTCTACTTCCATACTTACTCTTAAGCCCTCGGATGTATATATATGCCTTGGATTTTCGGTTGTGGTGATGCTGGTATTCATATTTTTCTACAACAGAATTTTTGCAGTTACCTTCGATGAGAATTTCAGTGAAGCAACAGGCATGAAGACATTTTTCTATCGTGGTTTGCTTGCGGTGCTTACGGCTGTAGTCATAGTGCTGGGGATGAAACTGGTGGGCTCGCTGCTGATATCAGCCCTTGTGGTTTTCCCGGCGTTATCGGCCATGAGGTTATTTAAGAGTTTTAAAAGCGTGGTATTTTTCTCTTCTATAATGGCCGTTATCTGTGCTGTAAGCGGAATAGGCATATCGGTAATATGCTCATTTCCTCCGGGAGCGACTATAGTGATGATGGATATAATTCTTTATATTTTTTGTGAGCTGGCAGGCAGGCTGGTAAAAAGATAAAGTTTTTTACGCTGATGCAAAAGAAAACTTTATGGTGGAGCTGAATGATACGGATTGATGATTTCCCTACACATGAGTTAAACGGAATAAAGTACCGATGTGGCCGGGTTCAGCCATTTGGCGCAAGTGTTGTCGGAAATAACGGGATAAACTTTTCTGTTTTTTCAAAGGATGCTGTTTCCTGTGAACTGCTGCTTTTTCATTGTGGCGAAAAAGAACCTTTTGCAAGGATCACCTTTCCCGATGATTTCAGGATAGGAAATGTTTTTTCAATGATAGTATACGGACTCGACATAGAGGATGTGGAGTATGGCTATAGTATGGACGGACCCTATGCTCCGGATGAAGGGTATCGTTTTAATAAAGAAAAAGTTCTTCTTGATCCCTATGCCAAGCTGGTAAGCGGAAGGAATGTATGGGGGAAAACACCGGATCCGGATGATCCTTTCCAACATAGAGGACGAGTGATACTTGAAGACTATGACTGGGAGGGGGATAAGCCTCTTGAGATTCCAATGAAGGATCTTATCATCTATGAGGCTCATGTAAGAAGCTTTACCAAAGATGAATCCAGCGGTGTACATTATAAGGGGACTTTTGCAGGGCTTATCGAAAAAATCCCTTATCTTAAAGAACTGGGAATAAACTGTATAGAGCTGCTTCCGATATTTGAGTTTGATGAGTTTGAAAATAGCAGGGTAGTTGAGGGAAAACGCCTTTACAACTATTGGGGTTACTCAACAGTATGTTTTTTTGCTCCAAAGGCAGGTTACGCGGCATCGGCACCTATGGGACTGGCGGCGGATGAACTGAAGAATCTCATAAAACGCCTGCATAGAGCCGGAATAGAAATAATTTTAGATGTGGTATTCAACCATACTGCTGAAGGAAATGAGCAGGGACCTTATATATCATACAAGGGCATAGATAATAAAACTTATTACCTGCTTACGCCTGATGGTTATTATTATAATTTCAGCGGCTGCGGAAATACCATGAATTGCAATAATGCGATAGTAAGGAACTGTATTCTTGACGCACTGAGATACTGGGTATCGGATTATCACATTGATGGCTTCCGTTTTGATCTCGCAGCCATTCTTTCAAGGGATGAGAATGGATCACCTATGACCAGTCCGCCTCTTTTGGAGATGTTAGCCCATGATGCAGTCCTTGGAAAGAGCAAGCTTATTGCCGAAGCCTGGGATGCAGGCGGACTGTATCAGGTAGGAAGTTTCCCGGCATGGGGGAGATGGGCTGAGTGGAACGGTAAGTATCGTGACTGCCTGCGAAGGTTCGTTAAGAGCTCGGCAGAGTGTGGACCTGAGCTTGTGTGGAGGCTGAAAGGTTCGCCGGATCTTTATGGCAACCGAAGTGCTGAGGCTTCTGTTAATTTTATAACCTGTCATGATGGCTTTACGCTGCGTGATCTTGTTTCATATAACGAAAAGCACAATATGGCTAACGGAGAGGATAATCGGGATGGAAGCAATGATAATGACAGCTGGAACTGCGGCTTTGAGGGTGAAACAGATGATCCTGAAATAAAGTGCCTCAGGAACCGACAGATAAAGAATGCGGCGGCGCTGCTTCTATTAAGCCGGGGGATACCAATGCTCCTGTCAGGAGATGAGTTTGGCAATACTCAGTTTGGCAATAACAATGCTTATTGCCAGGATAACAGAATTTCGTGGCTTAACTGGAATGATCTGAAAGAGAATAAAGATATATTTGAGTTTTTTAAGACTCTGATAGCATTCAGAGCTAAACATCCTGTATTGAGACGGAGTGATTTCTATACCGGGCAGAATTCTTCCGGCTATCCGGAACTGTCTTTTCATGGTACAAGACCCTGGGATTTTGATGAGAATGCTCCCTTCCTTTCTTTTGGATTTATGTATGCAGAGCCTGCTGCAGATTACGGAACAGATGAGGATGCTTTCATCTATTGTGCGGTAAATGCATATTGGGAGAATATGACATTTGAAATTCCTTCGATTCCGGAGGGAATGCAGTGGGAGATAGCAGCGTATTCCGGAGTCGGAAATAAAGCCTTTAAGAGTGGAAATCCGGTGGTAAATTCAGTAGAGCTTATACCAAGGAGCCTGATGCTGCTTATCGGCAAAAGACCTAAGAAAAGGAAGCGCAGAAGCTGAAGGTTTGTTTATAGCAGAATTAATAAAAGATAATACGAGTATTAAAACAAGATTAAACAAATGAGTGGCACAAAATGAAAAAATGACGCCTTTAAATTCAGATTTAACAGGACTTTTGAATTAATAAGGCTAAAATGAAATAATAAATTCAGATTTTAGGAGGTTATGTAAACATTATGAATCCGATGGAAATGATGAAGATCGCGCAGGCGTGGCAGACTTTTTCTGCAAATCATCCGAAATTTCTCCCTTTTGTTAATGCTGTATCCCAGGGAGCTCTCGTTGAAGGAAGTGTGATAGAAATTGCAGTGACCACTCCGGAAGGAAAAAAACTCGAGTCAAATCTAAAATTAACACAGTCGGACCTGGAATTTCTGGCATTGATGAAATCGATGCTGCCGAAAGGTTGACGAGTGGAATCTGTTGAGCCACGATGCTGCCGAAAGGCTGACGAGCGGAATCTGCTGAGTCACGGTGCTGCCGAAAGGCTGACGAGCGCCATTCGCTGTCGTTAGTTGTAGGTTGGGCTGTGCTAATGAGTGTGATAAAATAGTGTTAGAAAACTTTTGCAATATTACCGTAGATGAAGCAATAAAGCTAGAAAAATAATTTCCTGTCTGGTAATGAATTTTGAAGTGACAGGGATTTTCGCCGGGAATAAAGAAAGAGCTTATACTTAGATATGATATGGATATTTCGATTGATGTTTTAAGTAAACAGATTAATTCATATACAAATGTGGATTTATGTTCTTCTCGATTGATAAACCCGAAGGTATCGGAATTATATTATCGTTATCAAAATGAGTGTAATTCATTTGGAATAATTAACGATAATGTGGACTGTATTGAAAGAAAATATTATGTTTATGCTTGGAAAACTAAAAAGGTACCTAAAAGATATTTTTATGTTGGAAAGGGAACAGGGCAACGGTATCGTCATATTCTCGCTGAAATAAAGTCTGTTAGAGAAGGAAAAAGTAATAATTGGAGATACAAAAAGTATTGTATTATAGAAGAAGTTTGTGGTATTGAACATGAAATTCTTCTTGATAAACTTACTGAATATGAGGCTTTGCTTTATGAACAATGTATGAAATTGTTTTTTATCGATCAGGGAGAGGTTCTTTTAAATGTTGAAGGTATGCCAAGTAACCAGCTTCCCGAAGGTTATGAAGGAAAACAGGTTGTATGTTCAATACCCACATTACAGAAAAGTAGGTTTAGACAAAGATATTTATGTGATGATACTATACCAAACTTTGACAGTGTAAATTGCAAAGATTTGTTAAGAACCTTTTTATATCCGTATTTTCTTTCTCAAGATGAACAAGTAGAGAGAAATTATGAAGTTATAAGAGATTGGGTTACCCGGAATAAAGGAAAGATATATTCTACTATATCAACAAAAACATCTTCAGTTGTTATACACGGGTATTTACCGGAAGAAACATATATATCATTCCGCGATAGAGGGCTGAGTATTTATAGTGCGTTTGATGTAATCAGCTTTATTAATGACGATAAAATATAAAGATTTGAAATGGTTTATAATATCGAGCCTGCGATATTGCAGGCCAGTTTATTTTAGAAATATTTATCCTACTTTCATCATGGCAGAATCTTCAAGAAAATCCGGCTGAGTTGAGACAAAATAAACCACATCGGATGATTTTGCCTCAGGATGCTCTTTTAAGAATTTTATTATGATTTCAAGTCTTGCAGGTTTTTTCTTTGCGTATTGAGTTATTCCTAATACAAAATCATGATAGGAATCATCTATATTGTTAAGTAATGTGGTTAATTCTTCCATATTCAGCCTCCGATTTCTATTTTTGCATAGATGTTGTAATTATTATACCCGTGATTTTCAAAGTAGTATAAGTATGCTATGTTATCAGTCCCATATGACGCATGGATGGCGAATGGGATGTCTTTGTACTTAGTATAGTTAGTGTTGATTTCGCTTACAATTTTGGCGTATTCCAAGTTGTTTAATATGAGAGTCTCAAAAAAATAATTCATAAAGAGTTTCTCCTATTTATTCTATCATGGGCAAATAACAAAAACAATATGATGTAGTGCATTTTTGGAAATTAGGATGAGTAATCCGGATTTGTTCCCAAGAAATGTGCCTTGAATATATCATAATAAAGCTATTTAGTAAAGCGAAAATAAAAATGACGGCTTTTGTGAAAAACATCCATAGAAATACCGCTATATAAGCTGTGTATTTATAAAAAACGTGTCATATGGCAAATAGGCCCGGTTTCTGATATAATGCCCCGAAGGAGGCAATGAGATTATGGATGATATTTTTGAACAGAAGGTTCTTACTGAACATGAGAATGATGCAAAGAAGCCTGTAAAGAGCAATTTCGTGGAGAATATAAAGCTTGATACCATAGAAGAGTATGAACGTGCTCTTGCCCTTAATGACAAGGCAACTCTTAAGAGGATAGAGTGGGAGCTGGCGACACTTACAATACATAAAAAAGATATTATGGAATATGTGGAGAGCCGCAAGGCTGCAGGGCTGACCGCTGAGCCTACCGGAGAGGACATTGCCCGTGTAAATGGTGAGCTGCCCATGAAGGAATCCTGGAAGATAGTTGAGACCATGAATCTTCCTTCCGATGAGGAAATGATGCAAAGCGGTAAGAATCAGAATAACAGAAAATCCCAGCGGGATGAACGCAGGCGCCGTAACTGATGCAGAATGCAACGTTATGCTTGATTTTTTTGAACAGTTGTCATAGAATAACAACTGTCTCGCAGGTGTGGTTCAATGGTAGAACATCAGCTTCCCAAGCTGAGGACGCGGGTTCGATT
>CAMOJK010000057.1 GCA_946616835.1 uncultured Lachnospiraceae bacterium | reverse complement strand
TCCTCGGAGATTTCATCTTCCGGTATACCGAAAGCCACATTACGTCGTATGCTGTCATCAAGCATGAAAATAGTCTGGGGAATATAGCCCACATTTTTTAGCCACCTGCGGTAATTGGAATTCTCCATAACATCCTGTCCGTCAGCCTTTATGGTTCCCGACTGCATCTTAAGAAGTCCTAAAAGCACATCCACTATGGTAGATTTTCCGGCACCGCTGCTTCCCACTATACCGATGCTCATTCCCACCGGAATGGTGAGGCTTGCATCATCAAATATAAGCTTTTCTGTATTCGGATATTTGTAGGTAATATGTGAAAGCTCCACCTTTTCATGTACCGGGAGCTTATCCTTAACAGGCATAAGGTCAGCCATATCGGTATTTTTATCATCAATATCTCCCTGAAGATTATCGGACACTCCCATAAGGAAGGGCTCAAAATATGCAATATTGTTTATCTGATTGTTGATGCGGTTGGCACAGGGCATGAGGCGCACCACCGCCACACCGAAAGCTGAGAGTATTGCCAGCATATCCGTAGTGTCCTGACCGTTAAGTATAAGTATCAGCATATAAAGAACCATTGCCGCTACGCATATAGTCTCTATTAAAAGCCTTGGGATATTGCTGTAGAGAGTATATTTCTGCACTGCATCCACATAGCCCTTGCCGCAGCGGATATATTCGTCCACAAAATAGGCTTCCCTTCCGCCTACCTTCACATCCTTTATACCCGTCACAGTCTGGCTTATCCATTTGAAGAGACCGCTGTAATAATCCTGATTGTCCTCACCCGCCTTTCGCATAACAGGTTTCAGAACAATCTTTATAATGAAGAGTACTGCCCCCAGAAGACTGGATATCATCACTGTCATCATAGGCTCGGCCCAGAGAAGGACCGCTATAAGGAAAAGTGCCACTATCGTCTCCGATACAAGAGTCAGGAGAGAAAGTATAAGGGCATACATATTATTTACATCAGAGGTAATACTCCTCTGTATCACGGCTGTATCCGCATTAAGAAAATATTCATAGTTCCTGCGTATGTAATTCTTCATCATGCGCTCGGATGTTCTGAACTGATTTGTGTATACGAACCGGTAAAGGACTTTCTGCTGGATATAAAGGAAAACATTTTTTACCACAAAGGCAAGAATCAGAAGCACCATTACCAGAATGGTAAAATCCTTCGGCGACTGCATTCCCAGAGCATTATATACCGGGGCCACATATTTATTACCTGTCACCGCATCCTGATCCATAACAATGGAAATAACAGGTATGACAAGAGTAACGCTGGCGGTTTCAAGAATGGCACCGATAAGCATCATTATAACAAGTACCACCATAAAACCCTTCTGTTTTTTGTCCAGGAGTTTATTTAATTTACTGACTATCTTTAACATTCGTTTTTTGCTCTGTCCTATCTGTAATATGTAATATTTCGGCGTTCGCCTCGCGACCGCCTCGCTTATTCTGGTTGCGATATACAGATTGCTTCGCCGCTCCCGCGCCTCCCGCAATCTGACGCTCATTCGCATTCCGCTTCGGCGTTCGCCTCGCTTCATGCTCATGACCGTTCGGGATTAAAGCGCATACGGCTTTTCATGCAAGCATGAAGCCGTATGCGTTTCAATCCCTTTATCGCTCAGATCTTATGCCTGTGCATTTCCACAGGCTCGTACTTATCCATGAAATCATGACCCAGTCTTATCTTTTCATCGGCAAAGGTTATTGCTCCAAGCTCAGTATAAACTGAAACCACGGTGTCAAAATGGAGATTTTCAAAAAATCCTAACAGTTCCATTGGCACGGTAGGCGAAATCTGCGGATAATCAGGAAACTCTGTCCTATAATCGAGTACATCCCTTGGGTGAGGCTTTATGAAAACAATGCTTCTGCTGCCGTCCTTATTGCGGCCATATGTTTCTATCAGATCCTGCATTATCTTCTTACGGGTCTCCAGATCAGTCAGCGGGTCTGACAGTATCAGCACCGCCCTGCTGCCGCTCATTTTCAGCTCCTCTGCAATCTTCTCTATCTCAGACTTATTCTCCACAAAAGCGGAAAGCAGGATTTCCTTATCTGCCTGGGTCAGACGGTCATACAGCGGTTTGCGAGGTACTACTTTATACTTTTTATAATCATACTGCAGTACGGTTCTGTCATTTATCTCCATATCTATACAGTATTTTGAATAACCGTTTTCTATAAATATGAGATTAAGCGAGGCAAAAACCGTCTTTAATTTAAAATGCCCTGCATTGCTTATCCTCGCAAGATCAAGAGTCTTCAGACAGTCAAGCCCATCCTCTATGGCATGATAGCGTATCTTATGCTTATTCAGATACAGCCCAATGGGATCAGTATCACAATAGACATATACATCCCGGTACTCCCTGAAATCAACCGGCACAAAGGGTTCCTGTGCCTTGGCAAAAGCAGAAGTAAACTTTATCCGCTGTATCATATTGGAAACAATATTGCCACGATCCTTTTTTAATTCTGCCAGTTCCGGAAAGAAACTTTCCCGTTTTTCATCAAATTCTATGACTTCCTCAAAAAATCCGAGTTCTTCTATCCTATCCTTAAGTCCGCCAAAGTTATTTGACATAAGGCTTAGGACCAGTGTCGCTCCTTTGTCACGGTCATCCTTTGCCCGAAGCTCAAATTCTTTTAGGAATGTGATCAGCACATGGTAAAATGTGTGACATACATAAATTCTGTCTTTCATGAAATCCTCCGGCTCCGGTACTTAGCCGTCACAATGATCCTGACACTCCCTGACCGCTGCATTACCCACCTGCCGCGGAACAGTTAACCAGCTAGACAATGATCTTAAGGGTAATTGGCAGTTTTTGTCACGATAATTGTACAAATAAGCCACATGACAGTATAACATATTTAAAAAGTGCTGGGAACAATAAAAGGGAGGCTGTCGTTTAGGCGGAACCACCTGTACACTAAACCACTTGACACCTTCATACTTTAGTGCGATAATCCCAACTGTTTATTGTTAAACATTTACAAATAAACATTCGTAATTAAACATTTGTAATTAAACGTTTAACTCTAAACAGAAAGGCGTAACCATGAACAGAAACACCGATACCGACACCGTTCCCGAAAAGTCATATACCGAATTCTATGACTGGCTTTTCTGGAACAGAAAACTGAGAAAGCTATTCAAAAAAATCGATGACGAATCGCGCAGACTCTATGACCTGAAGCAGATAGACTTAGAGATACTCTTCTATCTCCGCTATAATCCTTCAGCCTCCCTTGGGGATATAAGCCGCAGCGAAGGACTCAACAAGGCTCAGGTTTCCATGTCCGTAAACGATCTCAAGACGAAGGGCTACATCGACATAACGGAAAGCGAAAAGGATAAGCGCTATCTTATCTACCGCCTCACTGACAAAGCAGAAGAGCTCTGTGAAACGATCAACACCTCACATTTTAAAAAATGTGAAGCGTGTTTTTCCGGATTCACGGAGGAAGAAAAGGATGCATTCAGGATACTGGCAAAACGCATAAGCAAAAATATTGATGACTTTCTGGAGGACAAGCTATGAAAAAAACAACAAAGATCAGAGGAACACTGCTCACAGCATTTATGGCCGCCGCTCTCGTAGTTAACGCCTGCGGCTCCGAAAAAAAGACGGAAGAAACCTCAGCTGAAGAGGCCGCCGTTATCGAAGTATCGGTATCGAGCCCCCAGGTGATGACACTCTCCACGCAGTCCCGCTATATGGGCACCGTTGAGGCTGATAGCACCGTAAATGTAATGTCCAAGGTAACAGCCGAGGTACTCACAAAGAATTTTGAAGTGGGCGACCATGTAAATGAAGGCGACCTGCTCTTTACCATGGATGACACCCTGGCACAGATAACACTCTCTCAGGCTCAGGCAGGACTTGCAAGCGCACAGGCAGGATTGAGTGCCGCACAGGCAGGCTACAATGCTCAGTCCGCTACTTACATTGCTGCAGAAGCCCAAAACGGTGTAACACATGCCAGTGCCGATGAGACACTGGGAACCATGGATACCACTGAGCAGAAAATGCGTTTAGCACTTGAAAGTGCCGAAGCCCAGCTTACCCAGGCCGGGCTTGCTGCCGGTACTGCAACAGAAAATTACTATAATGCTGAAACGACCCTCGATAAAGCGCTGGATAAGTACCATGATAATAAGCCCGGATATGACAAGGACATGATCGACAAGCTGGAGCTTGCTGAGCTGACAGCGCACAATCAGGCACTTTCCGCAGCGGAGGCATACAACACAGCCCTTGAATCTTACAATCTTGCCAAGCAGCAGCTTGAGGACTATCTGGCATATACAAAGAATACCGTAGAATTGTCGGCAGAAGCACAGATCATAGGTGCCGACCAGCAGCTCGCTGCCAGCGCTGCACAGCTTGATGCATCAGCCGCTACTATTCAGACCAGCCGTGCCGCAGTAGCTACCGCAGAATGCGGTGTCAGGAATGCAGAAACAGCGCTTGAATACTACACGGTATTAAGCCCGGTATCAGGAACGATAACATCTATCAGTGTATCAGAACACAATATGGCCGCACCCACTGTAGCTGCATATACCATCCAGACAGATGCTCCCGGAAAGGTTGTGTTTTACGTAGCAGAAAAGACAATGCTGGAAATGTCCTTAGGAAATACTGCACTGATGGACCATGATGGAGTGGAATTCACCGGCAAAATAGTATCCATATCCGATGTAATAGACGCCGGAACAGGCCTTTATAAAATAGAAGTACAGGCTGACGATAACAGCAAGCTTCCCTCCAACGGTTCCAGTGTAAACATTCTCACTGTAGCCCGTCAGTCAAAGAATGTCCTGACGGTTCCGGAGAACAGCATATATTATGACGGAGAACAGGCATATGTATATGTACAGGACGGTGATAAAGCAAAACGCAGCGACATAACCACAGGCCTGATGGAAGACGGCAATGTAGAGGTAACAGAGGGACTGATATCCGATGATAATGTCATCATCAGCTGGAACTCAAATATGAAAGACGGTGCCGACATAAAGGTAAAGTGACTGCTCTGCACCATACATCTGTACCGCAGACACAAAATATAAGTTTGTAAATGTAAATTAAGAAAAGGATCACAACATGGAAAGACTTACAAAAATGGTTATAAAGCGTCCCGTAACCGTTATCGTGACGCTGATCGGACTGGTGCTTTTTGCCATAGTATCAGTCAGAAGCATGGCTTTAAAGCTCATGCCGGACATAAACATACCTATGATGGTCGTTATGGCCACCTACCCCGGAGCTTCCCCCGAAGAAGTAGACGAAAATGTTATCGAAAAGATCCGGGAAAGCTGCTCTACCATCGGAGACCTTAAGAAAACCATCACCCAGTCCTACGACAGTTACGGCATGGTGCTTTTCCAGTTTAACTACGGTGCCGATATGGATCAGGCCAGAGAAGACATCAGAGCGCAGCTTGACCGAATAAAGCGTGATCTGCCGGAAGGCGTAGAAGATCCCACTATAATCGAAATGGACTTTGATGCCATGGACGACATGGAGCTGTCTGTTTCCGCAAAATCAGAAGGAACTGATGTCCTTAAGCTCGTAAATGACAAGCTTGATCCTGAGCTCCATAAGGCTGCTGCTATGGCAGACATGACCATAACCGGCGGCACAGAATCCTATATCGCAGTCCGTATCATACCGGAATATGCCGCACAGTATGGTGTAAATGCTGCGTCCATTGCCGCTGCCATAAAGGCAATGAACTATACCATGCCGGCCGGTACCGTATCCTACGGCGATCAGACGCTGAACATGGAGTCAACCGTAAAGTATAACGACTTAGAAAAGATCCGCCAGATTCCCATTACCACTTCCAAGGGACAGACCATACATCTTTACGATATAGCCAATGTTAGTTACGGTGCATCGGAAAAAACACAGCTTTCAAGATATAACGGCAACGAGACAGTATCCGTAGGCTTAAAGAAAAAGTCAAACTCAACATCCGTCACCCTTTCTCATGAGGTAAAAAAGATCGTTGAACAGTTCAAGGCTGAAAATCCCGATGTTGAAATCGAGATAATCTATGATGCTGCCGATGAAATAGAGGATACTATATGGTCCGTGGCAAAGACACTGACACTCGGTATCGCCCTTGCCATGATAGTAATATTTATCTTCTTCGGCGACCTTAAGGGCTCCCTCATAGTCGGCGTGACCATGCCCATCTCACTTCTGACAGCACTGGTATTAATGAACTTTGCCGGGATATCACTTAATCTGGTTTCCTTAAATGGTCTGGTGCTTTCCATAGGAATGATCACGGATAACGCTGTGGTGGTAATAGAGATGTGCTTTAAAAAGCAGGAACAGGGAATGCGCTTTAAAGATGCGGCATATGCAGGCACTAAGACTGTGGTAAACTCAGTAGTTGGCTCAACCATCACCACTGTTGTCGTTTACCTTCCTCTGGTATTCCTTGCCGGTCTTTCAGGCCAGCTTTTCAAGGAAATGGGCCTCACAATTGTATTCGTACTTTTGGCGTCTCTTATTTCCGCCATCACCTTCGTTCCTTTCTTCTTCAGTATTTACAGACCAAAGGAACGCGTAAACAATCCGGTCACGAAGCTCATCGAATTTATTGCCGGAATATATGCAAAAGTTCTTGCAAAAATATTGGATTTCAAGGTACTGGCAGTAGTCATAGCTGCTGCACTGTTCATACTGTCCATTTTCATAGCCACTACACTCCCCACGGAGCTGTTAGCATCTACGGATGAGGGTGTCATCAATATCGACATGACTTTCCGTCCAAACCTAAGCCTTGAGAAAATGGATGAAACAGTATCCGAAGTAGAAAAATTCGTTACGGACTCCAGTCTTACAGACAGGGTAAATGTCACCATAAACGAAGGTACCTGCAAGGCAACCGTCACAGCTTACAAAAAGAAAGACACGAAGGAAACCACTCTGGAAGTAGTCGATATGTGGAACGCAGACCTGCAGCAGTTCGCAGGACTCTGTGAGATCACTGCAAGCTCAGGCTCTACCGGAATGTCTGCTGCCATAGCCGGTGGTGCTACCGAGGAAATAGACATTGCCGCAGATGACCTTACATCACTTCGCGCCGCCAGCAAAAAGATTACGGAACTGATGAATTCCACCCCCGGCGTACTGACAGTAAGCTCTACTCTGGATGATGCCGGTGCCAAAGTTCTCGTGGATGTTGATCCTGAGAAAGCAAACGCAAAGGGATTCAGTGCCGCAATGGTATCACAGACTGTATATGCTAACATGAAGGGGACAAGCGCAGGCGAGGTGACCATAAGCAATGATACATACGAGGTCAAGGTCGAGTATCCCAAGGGGTATTACACCACCCTTGATGATGTACAGTCTATGACGCTTATGAGTCCTGCCGGCATGTCTGTACCTTTGACCGAGATAGCAGAGATCCGCATGGTCCAGGGATCAGAAATGGTATCCCGCACAGACGGCCGTTTCAGTGCCACTATCACGGCTGTCATGACCGAAAAGGAAAAGGATGCCATAATGAAAGATGTACAGCCCAAACTTGACACTCTCGATCTCGGTCCCGGAGTAAACTATATCAGCAACATGACTGATGAAATGATGAATGAAGAGTTTACGGCGATCGGACTTGCAATAGTAGTCGCACTCTACCTGGTATTCATGGTTATGGCCATACAGTTCGAGTCTGCGGCATACTCAGTACTTATAATGCTCTGCATCCCCTTTGCTGCCATCGGTTCGGTATTCCTGCTGCTGGTAATGGGCGTAAAGATTTCCATGACAGCTCTTTTAGGCGTACTGATGTTAGCCGGAATAGTAGTTAATAACGGTATTATCTATATCGATACCGCTAACCAGTTCCGGGATCAGGGTGAGGAGGTCCATGAAGCCCTTATACATGCGGGAAAGGACAGACTCCGCCCCATACTTATCACTACCCTTACCACAGAGCTTTCAATGCTTCCCGTAGCATTTAAGCTTGCAAAGAACTCGGAATCCATGCAAGGCATGGCCGTGGTAATCGTCGGAGGACTTCTAGCCTCCACTCTGCTTACACTGCTTCTGCTGCCTACATTCTATCTGATGTTTGAATTCTTCAGGAAGAGAAGAAGAACCGACGACTACCTGACTGAAGATCCTGCACCTGCGGTAAGTACGGAAGAAAGCTGATATTACCAGCATATGGTTTGTTATCAGTCTGAAACAGACTGTCAGCTTAGGAATTCCAGAATAACATGATCTGCAACATCAAGGCCTCTTTCCGTGAGGGCGGCATATCCGTTCTCAACAGACAGGAGGCCTTCTTTTTTGAAATGTTCTATCTGTCTGCTATACCGGCTCACAAAGTCTTCTCCAAACTCGTCTTTGAAGGCATAAAGATCTATCCCTTTAGTCAGCCTGAATCCCAGCATTATGCACTCAAATATCCTGTCCGCACTCGAAAGATCTTCCACCTCGTACTTATCATGTGAAACGACTGAAATATACTGTTTTAGCTCTGCAGTATTCTTCCATCTGACATTATCCATGCATGACGCAGCACCAAGCCCCAGTCCCAGGTAATCCTTTCTGTTCCAGTAGACAAGATTATGTCTGCACTCATATCCTTCAAGGGCATAGTTAGATATCTCATATCTGTTATAGCCTTTTTCTCTAAGGAGCCTTGCGGTCAGGTGATACATCGTTCTGTCATCTTTCTCGGACGGCAGATCTAAATCCTTTAACTTAAGATACTTTTCCCTTAAACCAGCCTCAGCTTTTGCCTCCCCCACCGCTATATTCCGGCTGCCATCTCCTTCCATTTCACCATATACATCACCAAATACAGTCCCCTCTTCTATTATCAGCGAGTATGCTGAAATGTGCTTAGGCGGCGTATCCAGATTAAGAACTGTTTCCAGTGTATCTGTCCAATCGGATACTTTCTGGCCGGGCAGTCCGCTCATAAGGTCCACATTAATATTTGAGAAGTCATTTTGTAATGCGCCCTCATAACATTTAATAAAATCATCATATGTATGTATCCTGCCCAGCATTTTCAGTTCTTCATCATGAACCGACTGAAGACCTATGCTGAGCCTGTTTACTCCCGCTTCCTTCCACAGTCTGAACTTATCCTCATCCGCAGTACCAGGATTTACCTCCAGCGTGACCTCGGCATCTTCAGCTAATGGCCAGTACTTTCTTAATTCTTCAATTATTTCTTTTATGTATTTCGCATCTATGACCGACGGAGTTCCCCCGCCAAAGAAAATACTCCCTATGGTTCGACTATCGTATGAATCCGCCCTTTCATGTATTTCACTTTTAAGAGCCTCTATGTAAGCCTCCACCACCTTATCTGCACTATCACTACAATCCTCGATTGTACCGCCATATGCACTCTCTGCACACAACCGACTTTTATCTGAGCAGCACAAGCTGTCCGGATCCTTCTGTCCCCCTAAGGGGAAAGAGAGAAAATCACAGTAGAGGCATTTTCGCACGCAAAAGGGTATGTGGATATAAACAGACATTAGTGACATCCAATTTTTCTCCCATTAATAAATTCTTTACCTGTTCTATAGCATGAAGTACGCTATTGCTCCCCAAAAACAATTTAGCAAGACCTTACAGCTCCGTAATAAGCCCCGTATGCTGTCTGCCTTAAACCGCTCCATTTCGTTAGCTCCTGTTAACGATAGTTATCTAAAATTGGTTTGACTTGAATACGGTATTCTTGCTATCATTAGTTTCAGACGGATCAGATTTCTTTAATCCGTTAGCTGCAATAACGACTAAAATATTTCGCAGTGCTATGATTTTATCATATAATCTTATGCACCGCACAAAAGACAAGGAGGATTTCATTATGGCAAAATGGGTATGTCAGGTATGTGGTTATGTGCACGAGGGCGACACGGCTCCGGAAGCCTGCCCTGTATGTAAAGCTCCCGCTGCAAAGTTCACCAAGCAGGAAGAGGGTGAGCGTGTATGGGCTTCCGAGCATGTTGTAGGCGTTGCCAAGGGCGTATCTGAAGATATATTAAAGGATCTCCGTGACAACTTTACCGGTGAGTGTAGCGAAGTGGGCATGTATCTTGCAATGTCCAGGGTAGCTTTCCGTGAAGGATATCCTGAGGTAGGTCTCTATTATGAGAAGGCTGCTTTCGAAGAGGCAGAACATGCTGCAAAATTTGCAGAGCTTCTCGGCGAAGTAGTTACAGACAGCACCAAGAAGAACCTTGAGATGCGCATAGACGCTGAGCACGGCGCTACTGCCGGCAAGACAGACCTTGCAAAGCGCGCAAAGGCTGCAAACCTGGATGCTATCCACGATACAGTTCATGAGATGGCCCGCGACGAAGCAAGACATGGCAAAGCTTTCGAAGGTCTCTACAAGAGATATTTTGCATAATATTACAAAAGCAGATCAAAACCATTAAAAAAAGGGGGCTGTCGCACCAAAGTGCAGCAGCCCCGTTATTTACGCTATTTATGCTGCAGGAAACTCCTCACAAATAATCCGCGTTATATCAAAAAAGACGCATAATATCACCTTCATGGCATTTTAAACGTTTTTATCTTTGTTGGGAACATATTTCATGATCACTTCAGTCAGAGCTTTCCTGTTGACAGGCTTGCTCAAATAGTCCTGAAATCCTTTAGACAGATACATTTCTTTTGAACCGCTTACTGCATTCGCAGTTAGCGCAATAACCGGAGTCGAGGCGTTTCTCCCATCTGCTTGGCGGATCTTTTCCAGGGTTTCTATTCCATCCATTTCCGGCATGAAATGATCCATTAAGATCAGATCGAAGTCATTATCCGCAGCAAGATCAAGCGCTTCCTGACCGCTTTTAGCCTTAGTGACTTCAATACATGACTTTAATAACAGCTTTTCCATCACAAGGAGATTCAGCGGAGTGTCATCCACTACAAGGACTTTCATTCCCGGAGCTTTAAAGTCCGGCTGTGAAGTATTATTCTTTAAATCGGCTTCAGGCTTATCCCATTCGCCCACCGGATCAAGCCCTTTTATCTTTTGAGGTAAAGTCACAGTGAAAGTACTGCCAATCCCGTACTCTGACTCAACCGATATACTGCCGTTCATTTTTTCAACTAGCCGCTTGGTAATGGCAAGACCAAGTCCTGTGCCGACAACGTTGCGGTTTTTTCTGCTGTCAACCCTCTCGAAACTTGCAAATATCCTGTCAAGATCCTCCTTGTGTATTCCGATTCCGGTATCTTTTATTTTGAAAATAAGATCCGCAGTCTTTTCATCATCGGAAATACTGCCGCTTACGGACAATGTTACAGTCCCCTCTTTTGTGTATTTAAAGGCATTGGATAAGATATTGATAAGGATCTGCTTTATTCGGTTTTCATCTCCAAAAAGTGTACCCGGCAGCTTCGGATCCACATTTACGATCATTTTTACCTCGTTGTTCTGCGCCTTGTTCTTTGCACTTATCATCTGACATGTGGTACGAATTATCCTGCCAAGAGAATAATCATCTTCAATGAGTTCCAGACGGCCTGCCTCAATCTTAGAGAAATCCAGAATATCATTTATAAGCGAAAGAAGAGAGTTGCTGGCATCATTTATATACCCCGCATACTCGGTGATCTTTTCATCCTTCGATTCCCGGAGTATCATATCATTCATTCCGACAATGGCATTTATGGGAGTACGTATTTCATGTGACATATTAGCCAGGAAATCGGATTTTGCATTATTCGCACTTATGGCGCTTTCCCTTGCCCTCTGAAGTTCAGCCATAGTATGCTCCATGGCTTTTATATTGGACTGAAGCACCGTGTCATCAATAAGCTCTATGAGATAACCGTTGGTACGGCCAAAGCGTCCGGTCCTTTTCTGAACGGTTGCCTTATAGATAAGCTCGCCATAGGAGAGAAACTTTTCCTCTTCTGTCTTGTCTGATGCCCTGAAATCGTCCAGCCATGCGATCATGGTTTCATAGAAAACACTTTCTTTTGGGTAATTGGCTGTTTCTATATGGATATGTTCAAGTTCCGGAAACACCTTCAGGGCGTTACTGTTGTAGTCCATAAGTTTCAGTGAATTGTCAAGAGAAATAAAGATATAATTCTGTTTTTTCTCATATCTTGAAATTATGCTCTCGGGCATTCCATAGAGCTGGTTTTTATACGATATTATCAGATAATTTACTGCGACAACGATATAAGAAAGAGGCATGAGATCAACCTTAAGCCTGATCAGGCGCTCAAGTATAAACAAAAGGATCGTAAAACCAACGCCCGAACTAAGGAACACTATGGTGGCGTTTGAGGTATTTTTCTTCTTTACCATAGAATAGATGACTATATATGCAGACAGTATGGTTTCCAGCACCAGAAGTATTATGTAATATGTATGCCCCCAGGCATAGTCCTTCGACAGATAGGCAACCGGCCCGATGAACTCTATGGAAGCACTCTTATAGTATATTGTGCTGAATCCGATAGTATTTATTAAGACCAGCTGCATGACATTAGCCGCCAGCAGCAGAAATACGACAGGCTTAGCCAATGTCACCTTGCAGAACTGCGCATTGGAAAGGATCACGAGCACAGGCAAAAATGCTCCCAGATAGGATATTTTATTTGCTAGCAGCGCCTCTTCAACAGTGGTTGAAAGAGCGAGAAAGGTATATCCGAAATTAGCTATACAGATAAATACGAAGAAAAGAATATGCAGGACATTGTGCTGTCTTATCACAGCCAGGATCAGGTACAGCAATACGCAGGAAATCAGTGTACATATAATATAATACGCAAGTATGGCCATGTATGCATCCTTTCTTCCGTGCCTTCTGCCGCATTGCACATCATCGTCAGACGAATTCAATAATATCTGCTAAAACCGGTAGCTACATATTATTTTAACATATTAACATTGCACAAGTGTGAATATAATGGTTTCTCCATAATGTATATCCCCCCTGAAAAATAAGGCACAGCAGATCCTCGCCATAATACGCGCCTGATTCTGCTGACATCAGTTATTCTGTTCTTTCAACCCTTATACCGCTTATTCCGTTCTCTGCAAGGACATCACGCATTGCCAGAACATATTCTTCGCCATGGAAACCCTGATACCAGTCAATATAGAAGTACTCACCGACTTCGGTAACCTGAAGCATGATGCCCTTCTCCTGCATTACATGGAAAGCAGTCATGCGGATACGGTTTCCGTACTCTGCCGTGCGCAGCGTACCGAGATAACTGACCCCTGCTCCGGCTTTCATATTTTTGCGCTGATCCATAACAATCTTATTCAGTGCGCCGTAAACAAATGCCTTCGAATACCCCTCACAGATAGCACGATATACGCCCGCCACCTTCATAATAGCTTCTTTTGAGGCAAATCCGGATAGCGCGGCACGGAACTGCGTATTCAATTCCTCATCCGCTTTTTCCGACAGTTCTCCGGCTTCAAAGCTGTAATTAAAATGCACAACCTGATGCAGCAGCGAATCGGTATTTCCCATGACCTTACGGATGCTTACAGGTACCATAAAATTAATTGGAAGTGTGTTTTCAGGATGTACCCTCTGCATTGCCTTTGCAAAGCAAACATACAGAACAGACATAGGAGACCCCTTAACCGATTTCGCGTATTTCATAAATTCCCCGGAAGGAACGCTGATACAGAATCCCCTGCAGTCCGCTTTCGGCACAAAGATACAGTTATCCGAACTATCCTTTATTTCAAAAGTCTCTTTTCCCGATAATGCACCCATGGCTGCTTTCGGATCCCGGGGCTCGACCTGCAGATATGCATCCGTATCCTGCCCGGAAACAGGGCCGTCCTTTTCCGTATGGACTCCGTCCGGAACAGGATATTCGGCTGCATCCGTAATGCAGTAGTAGTGATAAAAAAATGTCTCAAGTACATGCATAAAGCCGGTGCCGTCATAAGGCACATGATCCGCATAAACCCACAGAACATTGCCAAGATAACACATCGTCACAGTATGGAAATTTGCGGCCGGAGTCGAGGGCTCGATCACCTCCCCCGTCTCCCTGATCACAAACGGCAGCGGATCCTCGGCAAGCACCAGCTGACTCCTGCGAATCACCATCGCATAAGTGACATAGGGATAGACCTTGGCCGTCTTCTCCCAGGCAGTGCTTAGTGCCTCGGGATCAACGTCCTCCTTTAGGTCGAACCGATAAGTCATAAAGAACGCCTTATCTGTCGGATATGCTCCTCTTGCAAACATCCCCGCCGTAACAGGGCGTATTTCCTTCCAGTCTTCTGTCCTCGGATCACCGTTTATCCCCACTGCAAACTTATAGGTTCTCTCAAACCTGTCTTCATTTAAGGAAATTACCATATCCCAGCCATTGCACTGCCCCGAGCACATGAAAGCATCGCAGCGGGACAGAAGATACAGGGCGTAAAAATAGTTGACCGTGGTATCCTCAAGCTTCTCTTCATAATCATCGCCTGCATGTTCCTTCTCGTACTCAGTTATGAGCTGTCCGACTTTTAAGTCACTGACTGACAGCCTTTGCTGGGACAGCGCAGCCATGGATTTACCGAATTCCTTTCTCATCTGTGCAAGGATATCAGCATCTTCCGTGGCAAGGAATATCTTCTCATATCCGAAATCCCTCATCCATCTGCGGATGCCCGGTATCATCTGTTCAACGGTTGCCATCTTTCTGGAACCGGAAAGTCCTGTCGCAATATAATCGCTGCCACGGATCAGCACGCCCAGTGTTTTTCTGTCGCCAAATACCGCATCATAGTATTCATCCATTTCCGCAAGGAAAGAGGGCGCAATGACAGATTTATCCATCAAGCCCGGCATCCTCTGGTAAAACGCGGTTTTAACAAGCATAACCGTATCAGGCACCCACAGAGTATTATCCTCATTGGCGTCTTCATCCCACAGATCCGCTGCGAAATAGCGTTCCATCAGTTTCCTTGGAAACTTTCCATAATGATCCTTATCCGGAGCTACGAATTTAAGCCCGAAATGTCCAAAAGCCGCTTCAAAGCGTTTATACCCTGAAAGAATCGCTCCGATGCCTCCGGTAGAATTGACCGGAAGCGTCATATACTTATAATTTGAAAATGATTTCCCGTTCAGTATCCACTGCATGAAAAAAATATTATGGAAGGCATAGGTATTGCTAAGCCGTCTGAAGTTATTATCCTCCAGCCCCACTCTTAACTGCTCCTGTATGTAGAAACAGTCGTCCCCATATATATCATCCGGGAGTTCCTTCACGACATGTACTCTCGGATTTTCGTCAATGAACCATCCGATCCTCTCATCAGCGCACCATATTTCCATATCCGTGAAATTTAAGATCACTCTGCTGATCGCTATCGTATATTCGTTCAGCTCCTCGAACACCATTTTTTTCAGCCCGTCTAATAATTCAAGATACAGAGTATCCTTATCATTTTCATCATAGACAAGGTATTTCGCCATATAAGGAGGTTTGACATATGCCGGATATGCATCCCTGGGTTCGATATCCTCATCGTTATCCCAATAAACAATATCAAAGTCCTCACCCCTGTCATTTTTTACATGAAAACGTGCTTTGCTCTCCGGCGTATCTTTAAGCGCCTCATGAAACAGGTTTTCAGACATCTTAAGTGTTTTAGCCCCTTCGTCTGCTCTTAACGTTTCAATCTTAAACATCAGTCCATACCTTCCTTTTTATAACACAATGTCCCTTGCAGCCTTATCCTTTTCCTATCTTTTATATATCTTTTTGAAGCTCGTTCTTTTCCGGAAGGATCGCAGATAGCTATCCGGATTTTATTCATGTTCAAGGTCTCTAAGCTTACTCAGTTTATATGGCATCTACGAAAATTACTGTAACATATTAGGGACTCGCCTCAAGCACATATTTACTGACCGGGATAAGATTATACGATAAGCGCTTTGCTTTATGGCTTAAGTATATGACATCTTTTTAATTTAAACTCTTTTCAATGATACGAACTATCCGAAGCAAGCCTTCTTCATCATCCTGACTGAATCTTTCCTTTACAGGACTGTCTATATCTAATACGCCTATGATCTGTCCCCCTGAAAATAATGGAATTACGATTTCTGAGGCTGACGCACTGTCACAGGCTATATGTCCCGGAAAAGCATGGACATCTGCAACACGCATAATCTGCTTTTCAGACACAGCACTACCACAGACTCCTTTTCCAACGGGTATCCTGGTACAAGCTGTTTTCCCTTGGAAAGGTCCAAGCTGCAGCTCACCTTCTCGAATAAGATAAAAACCTGCCCAGTTTACATCTTTAAGACTTTCAAAAATAAGTGCAGAAATATTGGCATATAGCGTTATATCCCATTGCTTATCTTTGGAAAGTTCTTCTGCCTGCCTGCATATCAGATCATAATCAGTCATTAATTACCTCTTCTCTTTAAATCTTATCCTATCCGTTCCCTATTTTATAATATCCAGAATATCATCCGGTTTATCAGCAAACAAATAAGCACCTATGCTCTCAAGATATTCTTTGGATCTGAATCCCCATAATACAGATAAGCATGGCAGTCCGGCATTCTTTGCCGTCATAAAATCAACCTCTGAATCGCCTACATAAACAGCTTCTTCAGGATTTGATTTCAGTTCCTTAAGTGCTTCAAATACTGTGTCCGGGGCAGGTTTTCTTTTTATGCCATTTCTTTCACCTATAGCGACTTTAACTGAAGGATAAAAAAACCTGTCATTCAATTCCTTCACTGCAGAATCAATCTTATTTGAAACAATCGCAAGCTTATATCCCCGGCTGTCAAGTTCGGTAAGAAGATTCGGTATCCCGTCATAAGGCTTAGTCCTGTCAAGGCAGTGAACATCATAATGTTCCTTAAAAACAGGCAGCATTCTATCTATTGTCTCAGCAGTGGTTTCCTCCGGCACAGCTTTTTCCATAGCATATCTTATGCCGTTTCCGAAGAACTGCCGGTATTCGTCTTCCTTATGTTCCGACATATTAAAGCTTCTCATTACATAATTCATGGATATTGTAAGGTCTTGCAATGTATCCAAAACAGTGCCATCCATATCAAATATTACGGTATTTATTCTTTCCATTATTGTACCTGTAAAATTATGTAATAACCAATTTCATTCTTCATAGTATTGCTCCTTTCAACGCCTAAAGAGATCCGTATAGCTTATAAGGCTATGTCGCCAATACTCAATGAACTTTGATCTTACTATCTTAAAACCTTTACTTTAGCCTGTTTTTGGTAAAACGCTACTCCATAACATAGTATCTGCTCATAACCGGGGGCACCTTCAGCATACTTTTCATCTATGATCTGTTTTAAAGCCTTATCGCAATCCTTATCCAGATCAGATTCCCTATCGGATTTCTTCGCTTCTATGATGATAGCCCTGCGATTTCGCCTGTCTTTTAAGAATATATCCGGTCTTCCAAGCCCCTTTTCCTTATTGGACTCAACACTATATCCTCTTCCTACAAAAACCCCAGCGAGGAATGCATGATAATAATCCTCATGATAGTCATTGTAACTAATCGTATTCCACAACAGATCGGATAGGATCTCAGTCGCACGCTCTTCATCACTATCCCATAAAGAATTTAGAAGTTCATTGATCGAATCTGTATTAACAGTTTCATTGAAATATTTGACTACTGTATCTTCGAATATTGATGCAATCTCTTTATTCGGGATTTTAAGGGAAACCATATCATCGTCCTCTTCAAGATCCGCCTTGGTAATATATCCCGTCATCAGAAGAACGCTCCACAGGTTATCCTCTGATGAATGCAGCGTATCATATGTCAGTTCATCCGAAATAGACTGATTGATTATGCCACCATTCAAGAGTGTTTCAAACTTATCCGCAACATCAAAATCCGTGTGCTTTACAAAAGTAAGCAGGATTCCGTTATGGCTGGTATTCTTCCAGTAATTCTTTGGTCTTGCATCCGGATATTTCCGAAGCTCCGAAAGAAAATTGATTACATCCCACGGACAATAAACAAAGTTGTTTCCAAATTCATATCCATCGTACCATTCCTTTATGGTATCTTTCCTTTCACTTCTGTCTGCCGCAGCAAGCATAGCATTTACTTCATCATCGGTGAATCCAAAATATTCTGAAAAGTTCTTGTCTATCACTGAGTAGGACGCAAAATTATTTGTGCCTGTAAAGATGCTCTCCTTTGCAATGCGAAGGCATCCGGTGATCACTGCAAACTGAAGAAACTCGTTATCTTTAAGAGCAGTGCTCATGATTCCCTTTATAACATCAAGCATCCTGGAATAATAACCGTTCTTTGCAGTATCCTTCTCGCTCGCCTTTGCAAGAGGAACATCATATTCATCGATCAAAAGAATAACTTTTTTGCCATAAACAATACTCATCATACGCATGAGCGTTTTTAGGGAATTCTTTATATCAGATTTTTTTCCTGATTCAGACTTCAGCCTACGAAATGCCTCCCTGTCATCTTCATCTACAGCATCCGTATCAATTGCATCAGCAAGGTCCTTACAAATGTCCGCAAGCCTGACCCCCAACATATCGTAGGCATCAGTGAATTCTTCTGCTTCAACATCCTTGAAAGAAACAAACAGCACCGGATACTGATTCATCCACTCCTTGCAGAAATCGCTATGTTTTGTTATCGCAAGCCCTTCAAATATGCTCTCGCTATCCTTGCGTATGCTGAAGAAATTCTCCAACGTACTCATCATAAGCGTTTTCCCAAACCTGCGAGGCCTGGTAAAGAGCGTCACCTGATTATCGGTATCATTAACAAGCTCATAAATCAGTTCCGTTTTATCAACATAGTAATTACCTGATTCTCTGAGTGCTGCAAAATCAGATTTTCCGACGCCCACCTTGAAATCCATACAATAACCTCCTCCCGAGGGATACATCTGATACAATGCCATTATAGCATTACCAACTGGAATATTCCGTCTCAGTTTGATAATTATAGTATAATCTATATTATAAACCATTCGACACCTTACAAAAAAGACTGTTGCAGGATATTTGCTCTTATTTTTAGGATCAAGTGAATTATAAACAGTCTTCTTGCCATATAATCCTCTCCAACAAATGCCAAATTTAACGAACAAAATATCTGGTATATAAAAAACGATCATAAAAATGTTTAACAGGTGTACTTTTGGTAGTTTTTCCCTCCACTTATATACAGAGATTTTCTCCAAAAAATATCGAAA
>CAMOJK010000056.1 GCA_946616835.1 uncultured Lachnospiraceae bacterium | reverse complement strand
AAACGCTTCTTTCTACCGACAATATAGTAATATCCCTCTTTATCAAACTGAGCCATATCCCCTGTTCGAAGAACGCCACCTCTCTCATCGCCCTTTATAAGATCCTCACCGCATTCTGCATATCCCATAGTTACATTTGGACCTTCATAAACAAGCTCTCCGGTCGTATCAGGATCATTTATAACTTTTCCATTTTCATCTATGAGCTGAAAATGTCCTCCAGGTATAGCAATTCCCATGGAACCACATTTTTCCAAAGATTTGGCAGCTGGCAGGTATCCCATTCTTGCTGTAGCCTCGCACTGACCATACATTACAATAAATTTCTTGCCACTATTATCAGCATATTCAGCAAATTTTTTATGCAATTCCGGGGTCAGTTTTCCTCCTGCCTGAGTCATATATCGCAATGAAGGAAGATCCATTCTGAAAAAACGGAGTTTTTCAAGCATTTCATAGGTATATGGAACACCACCAAAGGATGTCGCACCCTCTGTCCTGAAAAAAGACCAAAACTCCCTTTGCATCAATCCCTTATCAGTAAGCAAAATAGTAGCACCTACTATAAAATGACTGTTAATTATAGAAAGACCATATGTATAGTTCATAGGAAGTGTCGTAACTGGTCTCTCATCAGATGCCAGCTCAAGATATTCCGATATTGCCTTTGCATTTGCTCTTACATTAGTATAGCTTTGACGAACAAACTGTGGACTCCCCGTCGAGCCAGAAGTTGTAAGTAGAAGGCAAAGATCATCATTCAGCGGATAATCCACTCCAAAACTTGTTTTAAAAAGAGAATATCCAAATCTACTATATACAGAACTTCCTCCGTACTTTTCATATTTATCCGCCATGTCAGTTCTCGACCAGATAAATTTAGGCTTATATGTTGTGATTAAACTATCAAAAAGATCCCTTTCCAAATGCAGATTCAACAGAACCGGAACTATTCCGTTCTCAATAAAAGAAGCATATCCTACGACAGCACCGACAGAATTCTCACACATCAGAAACACAAGGCAACGGCCTTCCACTGCATGCCCTATTTCCCCTCGAATCCCGATCATATCTCCGTATGATATGAAAACACCAGCGTCGTCAATAAGCGCTATATTATTGTTATATTTCTCAAAATTCCATATCATAAAACAATACTTTATCTTTCTTTTCCCATAATCTATACTTTAGTATGATACTATGTTTGTAACTATAATATAAAGATACAGTTCAGACCGCTGTCGGCATCATATATCTTCGTAATTAGTTATAGGTTCCGGACTGCCATTTACACTTTTTGAAAAATTGATATAATCCAGAAAGTCCTCATTTGAAATTAATTCTGCACTACCTCCCGGAGCTTCCACCAACAAATCATTACAAAAAATGACAAACAAATCATCACACAAAAAAATGCTATAATCCGCCGGCAACTCTACCGGTTCAAGGTAAAATAAGTCTTTACCTGCTATCACATAAACAGAATCATGTTTTAAACGCAAAGTATTGAATTCATCTGTTGCTATCTGCAGCGAATTCTTTGGACCACGCCCAACCTTACTTGCATTGATACTCATGCCATGCCTTGCCGCTAAATCAGCTGCTGCCCTGATAAATGCCGGTCCCACTAGCGTAAGATGCTCCGCATCAGACGTAAAGCGGCCATCAAAAGCTTCGCTCAATGCTGTATCGTAACCTTTTACTATTTCTTTTGCCCCACCTCGTGCCGTAGCCGGAACCACATCAGCATACTGGATCACCAAACACAGTAACAGTAGTAAGAACGAAATTTTAAAATTTTTCATGCGTTTGGATATTACAACCAGTCCGCTGAGCAGAATCAGGTACCATAACGGCCAAATAAATCTTGCCGTTGACCTCAACATTGACAGCTTTATAGCTAAATCATTAGTCAATAAAGGCCTAATATCATAGAATACCCTTCCTGCAAACTGTCCGGTTACTCCCAACGATATTATAACAAAAACAACAGCTGATACCGTCAAAAACAGCACTTGTTTTTTTCTGATTATTATTGCTTTTTTTATTTTTTCATAATCCCTAACTAACAATACTGACGAAATCACCAGTAATAATAATATTCCCCCACCCAAATAAAGAGCGCCTTCAGAACTTGATTCATAAAACGGTGTAAAGAAACTTGAATACTGCGGATTAAACACATCAAATAGATCCAGTGTAAACATACCGAGTCCAAACACTTCAACATTTGTATGCGCTGCCATTCCGCCTGCTTCATAATAAACAGGCACCGTACTTACTACACAACATAAAAAAACCACAGCCGCTTCCCTAACTTTTTTTTCCAAAAATACACAATAAATACAGTTCAGTGTCATCAGAATACCAACTATGATAAAAAGGTATCCATGAATCAATACCGACAACACGCAAAGTAGGCACCATAAAATAGTTTTTCGCTTGAGTGACATTTTCCCCTGTTCCATTATGAGCAAAAAAACAAACAGAATAAGCCACTGCCCCGCTAAAGAACTATGATGAAAACATCTGAAAAGCAGTGGAACATTGCAAATGAAAAACGGTACGGAAACCATAGTATGCGCATACCCGACACCGGCTTTTTTCAAGATTAAGGCTGCCCCCATTCCCTGCATTGCAAAACAGAAAAGATGCCATATTCCCATATACTGGAAGTATTCCGGCAGAATAGGTGACAGAATTTTACCAGGAATAGCAAGCAGCGGGATAGAATCACTATTGATTACAGAAGATATATACGGATATGGATAACTTTCCGTTTCGCCTATAGGATGGCACCATTCAGAACGCCTGTAAAAATCAAACCCAAACTGATGGGACATAAGATCTAAATCCGAACTGTCATACAGAAAAGATACATTTGTAGGAACCAATGGCGCATATCCGTATATAAGAAAAAAAAGGATTATGCCGATAACTATCCCTGAAAGCATATATCCTTTATCAGTTTTCATGAAACTCTTTATTTCCTGCATTCCCGTCTATCCCTCCCAAATTTCATTATTTGGCTTAATTACAAGACTTACTCCCAAAAGGACAAAACCTATAAAAGCTGCAATAATCCCAAAAATAATCTTTCTCTCATGATAGACAAATAATATCTCATGCTCCCCCGCTGTAAGTTCAGTTCCCAAAAATGTACCGTCAAGAACAGCAAATGATTCCGTCTTTGTGCCGTCCACATATACATCCCAGTCCTTGCTATACGGAATGGTAGTAAATAAAACTTCCTTATCTGAAGGGACATTCACTTTGGCGGTAATCCTGTCATCCCTAAAAGACTCCACCTCCAACGCACCGGGCGAAAGTTCATTATAAATATTTGCAAGCTCCTTATTATCCTCATAGGAAAAATAAAGAATCTCGTAATCAAAGTTTTCCACATTTGATGTGTTCGAATACAGATATAGTCTGCAAACCCCATCCTCATCCCTGCTTAAAGGGATTATATGTGGCATGCATACCCTGGACAGATTGGACATCCCGCCTATATCAAGCTCTGAATAGATAAGAGGTGCCGCCTTAGTATATGAGGTATCGCCCCAGCGTCTCATATATGCATAAACATTTCCGTTTTTCTCAGGTTCAAAATAAAATGTCAGCAATCCTTCATCTGATGTTCTGCATACCGAAGTTCCATTTTCCCCCTGAACAATATCCATATTCTCCATTTCCACATAGCAATCACCACTATGAACTGTATATATGTTGTGTTCCCTTCCACACAATGCGGAAGCCAAGGCATTCTGTGCCTCAAAAGGACTCCCCGGGGCTGTACTGTACTCCTTTATATCAGATGATACCATATACCCCAGTGGAAGGGTGTATTCGTTTATATTGAAAGCCGCCACCTCATCCTGCTCTTCTGTATAAAAACGGTATCTTATATCATACCTCTGTGCTAACAGCATCTGCATAAACGGAGTCGAGCCATAATCGTATGCCTGCAATGTTTTACCGGCATAACCATAATTATTCAGAAATTTCCTTATCTTCTCATTTTCAATGGAACCAAACCAGCCCAGGCCATGATATCCATACAGCATCGAAATATTATCTGTCAGTGAATTAAGATACCTTACACGATAGAACTCCCATGGATCATTTTTCTCCGCCTTTTCAATAGCGGATAAATTCCCCCGCGCTCGGTTATCTGCTACTAAATACACGCTCCTATCAGGAATTGTGTCCTGAACATAAACCTGTCCCAATAAGAAGTTCGCAAAAAGCTCAATAGAAACAATAGTAGCCACTAATATGTTTCTTTTTTTTCCTGAATCCTTCCCAGACAATATGATCATATATACAATGGTAAATCCAGCCGTAAAGCCGCCTTTCACAGCAGACATCGTCCCGGCCTCTGGCATTCCGAAAAATGATTCAATAGAATAGATTAGGAAATACAATAATATCCATATTGGGCCAACGATCCATACTAACTTTTTTGTTATGCCTTTTTCACTTATCCCCTTTAGTTCCTTCGCCGCTATCAGTACCAGGCAGAAATCCATCATCCATGAGAACCTGAATGCATAAAAATTAGGAGCATCAAATGCATGAATGAATATATACAGCGGTTTTACGAAAGAACAAAGTACGAGAAAAAGGATCGGTATGCCGGCCAGTATTTTTTCTTTCCTGCAATTTGACCTATCTAAGAAAAACCATACCGACAAAAGTACCGCCGGTATCCCCGCATACATGAGCGGTGCCGTATTATTCGTCTGCTGAAGCTGTCCAAGATACCCAGGGTAAAATCCATATATGAAGGACCAAGGAAAAAGAACAAAATCTTCAACCTTAAGGGCGTCCGTAACATAAAGAGAAAAAAGTTCATATGCCGCTGGTATAAGCAAAGGCGCTGAGAGCAGCACTGCAATTGTCACACACAAAAGATATCTAAAAACAGCCCTTTTCCACAATATAAAGTTTTTCCCATAGCTGTACCATGCATATGCCCCAAAAATAACAGCCGAAAAAATACCGGTCATATATGCACAATAAAACTGCATTATAAAACTGCATGTGTAAACGAGACACAGCCAGCCCCACCTGCCAGTCTTTACAAAATATACCAGGGCAAGCACAATAAGTGGCAGTAAGTAAAGCATATCAAGGAAAATATACGAAAGAAAAAAACTGCTGAAAAAAGAGCACAGTGCATATGATACCGAGAGCATAACAGAACTTGCATTGTCCGTATCAAACATTTTTTTTAACAACAAGCTCATACTTATAGCAGTGCACATCAACTTGGCACATACTATGCAGACCCCTGCCACTTCAATATCCGGAATGAGCAAAAAAAAATTAAATGGACTCAGCACATAATATGCATATATAGCCACTGTCGGCATACCCAGTCCAGTTTCAAAACTGTATATAAGGCTATTCCCTTCTAGGACATTACGCAAAAACATTTTTGCATAAGGTAAAATCTGAGAGAAACCATCACCATGCAAAAAATAGTACTTTTGTCCGGGCAGCATCCCCAGCAAAGCTAATGAGCCGACAAATATAATAACAGGAATCACGCCTGAAATTATAATACATAAAGTTGTCCTTTTTTTCCAATTCATTCTATTCCTTAAAACTGTGCCACTCTATCTATCTTCGCATTCCGGAACTGGCACCGGGTCACCTAAAGCATCCTTAAACCCGCGTCGCCACATCTGCAAGACTCTGCTGTTCTACAACAATTGCATCCTTATCTCCGCTATTGTAATTCCTTCACACTTTTCATGGACATATTATTAATTAACAGATAATAAAACCATTTAAAGTCAAAACTTTATATTATAATTCTTTTCCAATATCTCCTTGCCCTTTTCAAAAGAGCTGAAATCAATAATATCATCAGTATCCATCATGATGTCAAAAGCATCTTCAATGGCCGCGATAAGACCCATATGACCTACAGAATCCCAGGCAGTGATGCCCTGATATGTCAGACCCTCCAACTCATTTTCTGACACTTCCAATGCATCAATGAAAGCCTTATTATACATTTCTAAATTAGTCATTACAATTCCTCCTTGTATTTTATGCCATATCATAAACAGTTATTTATGTCCGCCATTTATATACAAAACAGCACCATTAACAATTTCCATTTCCAAAAGTTTTAATATATCCTCTGCGATCTCCTTTGTGGTAATCTTTCTCCCTAACGCAGTATGCCGTATAGGCTCTTCCGGATTGTTTCCCTCAAAAACAGCACTCATATCGGTATCGATCAGCCCGGGTGCTATTGCATTAACAGTTATTCCATACTTATACACTTCTGCGGCTAATGATTGAGTAAATTCGATCAGTGCCGCTTTACTTGCACCGTACACTGCATTGCCTTCATATATTTCTGTCGCTGCAGTAGATGCAATGTTGATTATCGTACCATGCTCCTGCTTTTGCATAGGTCTTAGCAGCATCTGCGTTATTTGCATTGGTGCAAAAAGATTCACCTCATAAATAGATCTGTACTGCTTCTGTGATGTCATCTGAAACAGGCCCATATGTCCGATCCCGGCATTGTTTATGAGAATATCTATACTTTTTTTTTCGGAAATAATGTGATTGATCCCTGTCTTAATACTTTCAGGTTCCTGCAAATCCATTTGTATTATCTTTATCCAATTGTTGCAGTCCTTTTCTAAATCTGCACACCACTCCTCAAATTCCGGAGTAACAGTTCTGCAGCAAGCCCAGACATTATGCCCTCTTTGTGAAAACGATTCCACCAATTGCCTTCCAAGACCTCGATTTGTTCCGGTAATCACCACGTTATACATATCACATTCCTTCTGCATCCTATTGATAAGTCCCCATGTACACAAATCTGGACATCATCTCAACCATTTTAAAGCCATCCCAAATAAATTCCAATCCCATTGTCTCACCCAAGGGCACAATTCTGTCCACACCCCTTACCCCCTGTTCCAAAACCAGATTCATGATCTGCTGCTTTTCTATTCCTAATACAGAAATCGTTTGACACTGCTTTGTCAGCACAGGTGTAAGCTCACTTATATCCTGTGCTAAATACTCAAAGAAAAATCCCCCTCCGTTTTTATAATCCATCAGTTCCGGAAAAAGCGTATCAACCTCAACACGGACAACATAATTATCCTTTGATACCCTATGCACGCATGCGCCACTCATACCTAAAGCACATAGAGATACGTATTTATCAACAGATTGGATAGGTTTTATATCATAATCACGTACCACCAATTCCTCTAATGTATCCCAGAATCTTTTTCTTGCTTCATCTTTCTTCTTTCCCAGCCAAAAAACTAACCTCGGTGAACTGCACGCATTCTGATCAGTATAATAAGTATCTGTATAAAATCCCTTTGCGACAGATCCCGGATCAAGTTCCAGATAAGCATCTGCATTAATAACAGAAACCGAATGTCTGTCGGCAAACGCAAGTTCAATAGCCCTTGGAGGAAGCTTTGCCTGCCGAATAATATCAATCGTCCTGTTCCCGCCCCAAATAACTCTTACATCACAAATATTCGACAATTCCTGAGTGATACGATCATTGTGATCATATCGTATCAAGCACAAATACTGCCGCATATTTTGAAAATCAGATTTTAGCAGCTTGTTAAGCGCATCACAAATAATGTCAACCTGCTCAAATTGTTTGTTGGAAACTCGAATAATAGTAGCATTCCCGGCAAGAATAGACGAGGTCATTGAAACGGCAAAATTCACTGGGACATTTGAGGGTGCAACATGAAATGCTACACCTCTCCCAATCCTGTAATTCCTGTCTATATGCAATTCCTTTATCCGTTCCAAGGACGCTTTCCTGATCCAGTATGCATAGGACATTACGTCAATATTTTTTTTTGTTCTTTTATCCTGCAATAATTCACGTGATAATGCCGCTAAAAGTGCCACACTTTTTTCAGAAAAGGCAGGTAAAGCAGGAACCGTGGGCATATTGCAAATAACATCATAATCTCCCACTAAAAAAGACAGTTCATCTGAATTTATCTGCATAAGTATCACTGCACCCCCTTAACTCAGCACTTTTCATCCTGCCAAGTATTCTTATATACTTTCCCTTTCGTCCACAAGGACAGTCATCCTCGCCTAAAACAACGCCTTCGTCTTCGGTCAAAAGCGAATGTCCCGGATATGAATGAGGCAACGCCGATACGACCTGTATTATGCCCTCTGTTCCATTCGGACATACTGAAAAATCTCTATAATCTCTTATTATGACATCCGAATAAATACTTGCATGCAAGTGTCCGCATTCGCATTCGGCATAAATACACCCTGTCTGCTCAACCATCCCATAATGATCTAAAAAATGAACCAAACCGGTAACCTCACTTAGTCGATTCTTGAACTCCTGTCTGGAAATTGCTTCTGATTCAAGTGTTTTCCAGCCACCTCCGGTCATCAGCCATCCTTGGGAAAGATCTACCTTGGTACCCGTTTTTACCAGTTCCATATATAAGTGTTTCCATACCAAAAACGTAAAGCCAAACATAACAAAGGCCTGATCACGATACTTTTCTAAAAAATCAGTCAACGCTTTAATGTTTAAGCTCATATCTTCATTTAGTACATATACCATTTCTCTGGAAGCGACCTGAAGTCCCAATATTGCAGCCCCTCTTGCAGAAAACATACTTCGGTCTTTCACAACACTCGGAGAATCAACAATAAGCATCGGGAGACGTTTTTTACCCCAAAAGTCACCAAGTATCTTTATCATAACCTTTTGTTGGAGCATAGCAGTCTCTTTATCCACAAAAATCTTTGATACCTTTTGTCCTGAGGTTCCGGATGAAGTCATAGTCTTAAAAATATTATCCTTATTTATACTAAGCAAATCATATTCTTTGAACATACGTACCGGAAAAAAAGGTATATCCTCAATATTTTTCACTTTTTTTTCATCATATTCCACTGATTGGAGAAAAAATTTGTACTTCTCACATTTTTCACTATGAAAGCGTGTTAATTCGATAAGTTCCCTTTTCAGTAACTCCGCTTTTTCTTCTTTTTTCAGTTCATATGGTGAATAACAAAAAAAATCGTCTATCATTTAAACATCCTAAATATTAGATTTGATTACTCTAAAAATATCTTCTGCACAAAGCCCAACTTGTCCCAACATAAAAGCTCTGCTACCCATTTTACAATTTTCATCCTTTATGCCAATAAAAACCTGTCTGGCAGCGCCCCTCTTCTGGCTTAAAACTTCAGCTACAGCTGAACCCATACCTCCGATTATGCTATGTTCCTCGACAGTAACAATCAGTTCATGCGTATCCCCCAAAGCCTCTATACACTCCCTATCCAAAGGTTTGATTGTGTGAAGATTAACCACGGTAGGTTTAACGCCTGTCTCTTCCTCATAACTTTTTGCTGCCTTAAGAGACTCATCCACAATATTGACCCCCGTTGCAATCAATGCAATCTTACTCCCTTTTTGCAGGGTAACTGCTTTACCTATACGGAATTCATAATCCTCCTTATAAACCACCGGAATCGCTGTTGTCCCACAAAGCCTTAGGTAACATGGGCCATCTATTTCTGACATGGCTGTCATCATTTTAATAGCTTCCGAACAGTCAGCCGGTGATAAAACAGTCATATTCGGAATACTTCGCATAAAAGCAATATCATTAATCGACAGCAGCGCTGTTCCGGACCACCCTGACGTAAGCCCCGCTGATGATCCTACTGCCTTAATATTAAGATTCATATTTCCCATCAGGTGTCTGACCTGATCTGCACAGCGATACGTAACAAAAGGAGCATATGTAGTTATATACGCCTGAACTCCTTCCATAGCCATCCCTGCAGCAATTCCAACCATATTCTGCTCTGCTATTCCTACATTGTAAAACTTATCCGGATACTTTGCGGCACATCGTTCAAGTCCTGAAAAGCGGGACAGATCAGCTGTCAACACAGACACATTTTCTTTTTTTTCTGCGACTTCTGCAAATCCCACACTCCAAACAGAAGGATTGATTCCCATAATAGACCAGGACCGGATATTTCTCGGGCTATACTCTATCATATCGTCCTCCTTCTATATCTGCCATCATTGCAATATAGTCATCCTCTTTAAGAACTGTATGATGAGACTCCACTTTATCCTCTATAGAAGGCAGGCCAAATCCTTTAACTGTTTCTGCAATTATCGCAAGAGGCTTATCATTATGTGAAACAGTAAACGCATCATACAACGATTCTATAGAGTGTCCATTTGCAGCAACAGTTTCAAACCCAAATGCAACTGCTTTTTCCTCAAGTGATCCCATAGGCATAATATCCGTATCACGCCCATCAAACTGTAAATGATTATTGTCAATAATAACAATAAGGTTATCTAATTTAAACTTGGCTGCAGACATAAAACTTTCCCATATGGAACCTTCGTTACACTCACCATCTCCTAACAGAACATAAACTTTATAGTCCTGTCCACGCTTTTTTCCGATAATGGCCATTCCAATTCCTGCAGAGAGCCCCATACCAAGACTTCCACCCGAAAAATCAATTCCTAACTCAGGTATCCACGGATAACCTGCCAATTCACCACCATCTGCATGAAAGCTGTATAATTGTTCCTTACTTATCATTCCTGCCAGGCAGAGTGCCGAATAACTGGCAAGATAACAGTGTCTTTTACTTGTAATAAAGCGGTCACGCCCGGACCAGTCCGGTTCCTCCGGCCTATAATTCAATATTCCGCCATACAAAGTCGCAATGATGTCAACAGCAGAAAAACTCCCGCCAAGATGTGCCCCTGCCTTTCCGGTAGATTTTGCCATTTCTAACGCACTAACCCTAAGGAGCTTACGATACTCATATGACCTTTCTATTATCTCATTCTTATTCACTATGCCCTTCCACCATCAACCTGTAATACTTCTCCATTTACAAAAGAAGCACTGTCTGATGCCAGGAACAATACCGCTTGGGCAATTTCATCAGGCTCGCCCATCCTGCGAAGTCCTGTTCTGGCAATAACATTCTGCAACTCTTCTTCTGTCTTATATGCTCCACCCATAGACGTTTTAGTCTGTCCCGGAGCCACAGCATTGACCCTTACTCCAAACTGCCCTATTTCCTTGCTGACTGATTTTGTTGCCCAGATAAGTGCTGCTTTGCTGGCACCATAAGATAAATAACCGGGTTCACACTCTATCCCACCGGCTGATGCAATGTTTATAATGCTTCCTTTTTTTTGCCTTATCATTATTCCTGAAACGAGCTGCATAATCTGAACAGCCCCAAAAAAATTGACATCGAAAACCCGTCTCAATTCACTCATTGATGTCATACGAAGAGTTCCCGCTGATGCCACCCCTGCATTGTTAACCAATATGTCAATGCATCTTTTTTCCTGTCTGATTGCGTTTATTCCCTCTTTTACTTCACGCTCATCTGATATGTCAAAATATCTTGGCCATATCTCAACGCTATATTTTTGAGCACAACTTAACATATCATTCTCAAATTCATCATTTTGAGACCTTGCACAGGCATAAATATCAGCACCATTCTGAGCAAAAAGATCTATTATAGCTCTTCCTAGTCCCCCATTTGCTCCGGTAATTAGGGCCGTTTTTCCCTCCAGAACTCTCTCTTTCATAAAAACTCACCTTATAATCTTGATGAAAAACGACTGATCAATGAAACTATCTTATCTTTTCTTTTAAGATAATTCTCTTTGCTTATTGTAAATATCAGTTCATTCAATCCAAATGAATCAATAAATTGATTTCCGGTACAAACTCCTCCAAATCGTTCCGTCACACCTATTGCAGACAGGTTTTCTTCAAAAACATCCGTTCTGATGGTCTCAAGGCCTAACTCTTCGAAGACAAAATAATACAATAGATATATTATTTCCAAATTCTGAATCTGATTTCCCTCTAATACTGTACGCCCCGTAAATCCAAACTTTTCCTCAGCGTTGATATCATAAACCGATGTTGTTCCCAGCAGATTACCTAATTCATCCGTAGCTACGAAAAAATATGAATCATCGCTTTCCATCTGTGCCTTTATCCAGTTTTTCTGATCATCTATCGTTCCGTCGATTTTATGAACATACTTGTTCAATTCAGGCTTTTTTCTAAGTAGAAGGGTATATTCGGCATCATCAGGTAATGCTGTCCTTAAAGATGTCTTATTGCCCTTTATGTCATTTTTTAAGATCATCCCTTATATCTCTGCTTTCATTGTCATCTTCTACTATATACGGAGGTCTGGATCTGGAAGCATCAAAAATTCTCCATATATATTCGCCCAATATTCCGATTGAAAACATAATTATTCCAAAACTGAACAAATTGAATATTATCAGAGTAGTCCAGCCTTCAACAGGAATATTTCCCTCTAATTTTGCAATTAATTTTTGAACCGCCAGTCCTATGGCTCCTACAAGAGACAAGAAGCCAATTGAGGATACCACTTTGACCGGAACCGTTGAAAAACTAAACATCGTATCCATTACAAGTCGAATCTTCTTTTTAAGTGTCCAACGGCTTTTACCTATCTCCCTGGCTTTCCTTACATACGGCACCTCAGCAGTCTTGAAGCCACTCCATAGAATCTGTCCAGACAAAGAACTGTTAACTTCATCAAGACTCAGTAACACCGTTTTCACCTTCTTATCTATAAGCCAAATATCAAATCCTTTTTTAGGCATTGACGGCAGGCAAGTTTTCCTCACCAGCCAATAATACATATTAGAGAAAAAAACCTGACTCAGCCCCTCTTCCCTATCTTTTCTGACTGCCAAAACAACGTTAAATCCTTCCTTCCACTTATCAACCATATCTATAAGTAATTCAGTAGGTTCCTGTAAGTCAGCCGCCTTGCATACAATGCAATCCCCCGTAGCATAATTCAAGCCACACAGGGTAGCCGCATGCGATCCGTAATTTCTCGACAGCGAAACCGGTTTTATATTTTTGTCAATGCCGGCCAATTCCTGAATAACAGCATAGCTATTATCTTTGGACCCATCATTAACCATAACTATTTCATAGTCATAACTGATCTTTTCGATAAACTTTTCCTTTATATCAGCATATAACGGACGCAGATTATCTTCGTTATAGTACACCGGAATGATTATTGATACTTTCATATGTTAATAATCCCTATTCATCAGTACAAGTTATTAATTTCTTAACTTCCGGACTTTTTTACACTCAAAATTTCCTTTGCAGTGTAAACTTCCAGCCATAGATACCTTATATACAATACCACTTTTTTGAAATAATATCACCACTTCGTAATTTACCAACCAAAGCCGAAAAAGTTATCATCAATTAACTCTCCGACGTTTGACAAGTCCCCATCGGTCTAAGCACAATCACAATTACCATCGGCAACGCACAAAATGCAGCATAAATGTATCGGAACTCGTAACTTACCGGTGTGGCTACTAATAAAGAAACAACAATTGCCAATATTGGCAATGATACAAAAGCTCCAACCTTATCCTTTCTAAGCAATGCAATCATAAGCAGCAGTATATCTATCCACACAAAGAGTCCAATGCTCAGAAATAATCTAAGTACCTGAATATCTGTAAACAACCATAAATATTCACTAAGCATAAGGTTTATAGTTGTATTATTAGTGGTTCGCATTATCCCCAGGTCATTTTCCTCACACCATAAACTCCAACGCCAATATTCGTATCCTGCGTTCCAATACCCCCTTGTTTGATCAATCCAAGCTCTTGCGTAAACCATCGGATGCTTAATTCCCAAGGAAAGATACAGTTTTATATAATCAATTGTTTTATCAACTAATAAATTCTGATTTCCTTTTAGCCGAACCAAAATCTTTATAGGATCTGAAACATGTGGTAGATAGTTTTCAGGGATCAACTCGATATCTATCACCTCACCCAATAAATCACGTTCCCAGTCATCAAGATCACATCCTTCTTGTACGACTCGAGCAATCTGCTGGGCCGGTATAGATAACGATTCTATTGTGTCAGGCTGTGACACTTCCAAACTATCTAATACAGGATGTTTCATAACAAAGCTAATAATGATTGCTGATACAAAAACCACAAGCATTCCTTTTTTCTTTGTTTTCCAAAGGACTATTAATGCAAATGTTAATATCACAAATACCAAAAAACCATTACTCCTGAACAGACAAGTTCCTATACTAGATATAGTCAAAACAATATAGCCTAAAATCTTATTTCCAATTTCATACATACACCTAAAAAAAGAAATAACCCATAAAAGAACAAAGCAACCAAACATTACGTCTTTCCACATAGTTATTGCATACACGATATGGTAAGGCATAAGCACAAAGAACATTATGGCAGCTTTAACAATCCATCTGGGTACTCTCATCCAAGACATTGTACTTACCGCAAAAGCAAAACACAACGAAGTAAATATAATCTGAAAAACACTATAAGTTGCAACCGCCGCATTGATATCATTGAATAAGTACCACCCAATTGACACAAATATTTTTATAACCATGGTGTGGTAAAAAGGTTGATGGTTGGAATAATTATTAGTAATGGACTGCTTTATCTGACTGATACTATCAGGCGATAATATGCCTGGATACTGACAATAAAATAGAACTATTAGCCTTGTAACTAACAGGATCCCAAAGCAAACCGCAAATACCTTTTTGGGATCAAATGTGTTATCGCATTTATTCCAAACAAACCATTTTATACTGCACACTAAAGCGACAAAAATATTCCTAAAAGCAAAAAAACCTCCTGCAACTAACATAATTCTCATGAAATGGGTGTAGCACCACTTAAATCCGAAGCCGTAGTCCTCAGGAAGTACTGAAAAAGTCCACAATTTATAGTTGGCAAAAGCCACCATGAAAGCGAACAGTACAGCAAAGGTATTTATTATTATGCAATCTCGTTTTATGTGTTTATCACTTAAATCGGAAGGGCGGGCAAAAACATTTCTCCGGTTCCGAAAGATACAAACGGCAGTAATCATTAATAAAATAACGTAATTTACATAATATGCATCACTGTTAATAAGTTGAGCACCCCAAAATACTATTGCCATAAGCTCTATAAAGAATAGTATATGCTCATTCAACCTCTTGGACTTTAATAAACTATTCATATAATACTCTTTCCACACCTGGTAACGCTACCTTGACAATCAGTGACATGTAATCCCACTATTTCCATCATACAAGCAATTCTAGGAATATCAATACTGACTCGTCTCCCCTTTTCTTTTACCATTTTTTATTACCTATAACGCAAGCAAAATTTGTCGAAGAAACCAGGTTTTACGCGTTTTTAGGGAATTTTCCAACGAAGTTTCACTCGTATTTTCTTTTAGTAGCACTTTCTACAAGAAGTTCACGTAATTATTACACCTATAGTGTCGGTCTATAGCCAAAAACCATGTGTATTTTACCATAATCTACGGTTATTCGCTATGCATTCAAATTTCATGCTTCTTCCAAATAATGTATTTTTTCCTTCCTTTTCATTATCATCATTTTTAATATTTTTGATATTTTCTTCCAAGCAAAACATAATAACAGAGTAATAATAAAGGGTAAAATGACTTTTATTGAAAAAACAACCAATGGATTCTTGAATAAACATACATTATTCACAAATGTAATATATCGTATGACCATCTGGTGAATTAGAAAAGCATAAGCACTTATATTTCCGAGCCAGACCAAGCCATTAAAAGAAAATATCCTTGCTATGAAACTTTTTTTATAAACACGCGATATACAATATATAAGCAAACCATTCGACACAGTATACACTACAGAGTAACACCACCAATACTCTCGATTTTCAACACCTAAACTATATATTATCACCACAATATACACAAAACATGCATACACCATAAAAATGTACGCCAGCTGCAGAATCCAATCATTGTGAGATTCGGATTCAACTTTAGTATATATAACACCAAACATACAGCCAATAGCAAAATCAATCAGCCTGATGGGAGGACAGATATACATCATCCACTTTGTGAAACCTATATCATATGGCATTTCTATCCTATCAGCCGTAATACAAATAATTATCTGAACTATAAATAACGCAATAATCCCAACTACCGCCATTCTTTTACTTTTTATTTTCTCACAAACCTGCAGTATCCAAGGAAAACAAAAATAAACAAAAAACATCACTGAAAGATACCATGATACCGCATTAAAAGAATAATATATTTTCTGATAAGGAACATACGATTGCAACAGGGTACAATTTACAATTGCCTTAATCAGTATATCTTTTATGCTGCCCTTAACTAATACTACAAGTAAAATAGCAGAGAACAACATCGCTATATGTAGTGGATATAGCTTCCCTATCTTTTTTACCGCAAAGCGGACATTTGACAAACATCCAGGCGTAGTCAATTTGTCACCATTACAATAATTGATAATCATTAAAAAACCAGAGAGAATAAGAAAGACCGAAACACCCCAGCCTCCTAACGGTGAAAAAACCTTATATTCAGTATGTGATAAAAATATGCCAATAAATGCAATGGCCCTGAGTCCCTGTAACGGTAAAATTAAATTCTTATTATCGTTCCTTGTATACGTCTTATCCACATCCTCTCTCCATCATTATTCAACAACACCAGGAATACTGTCAATTATGTTCATACAGACTCACTCCGATTCCTGGTAAAATATAACAATATTCGGAAAGAATTCCCTGACATCATCCAATGTATATCCTTCAGACTCTATATCCTTAATGTCATAAACGCCGCAATTTGTCGTTCTGAAATATGTGGTCATCAAATTCTGAAGCTTAAAGCAGTTATCAAAGTCCCTCTGTTCCACATCTATAATCATGGCATACCCGTCCTCGTTGTATTCCCATCTTTCCTGATAATTTGCCTCAAGATATCTCCACGCATCACCGGTAAACATCTTATCGTCATAATATTTAAAGCCAAATATATACAACATGTGAAAACCTGCCAGCAAGCTTAAACCGGCAACAGCCGCTGTGAAAATACCAGTGGAAATGTAATATTTTTTTGGTTCTGTCTGATTCACAATCCGGCCCAACAGATAAAATGACAGAATTACTACAGCAAAAATAGCCATAGTTCCCGAATATCGGTCAAAACTTACCAATATGTAAGAATTAGCCTCTCTTTCATCAAAAGTAAAAAAGGTAAGCAGCATACCTATCAGCCATAAAACACTGACCACCGGAATAAACAGGCTTATAAAACTCCACTGTTTATTCCCAGTTCCTTTTTGTCTTTTAATTATCCCTATTACAATTATCGTAATCATAACGATCCACAGTATACGTACCTGTGGTTTGGCATTTACAATATCAAAACACTCTACCATAAATCTTTTTATGATATCCATAACCCTGCCGGTACTTAAACAGTCCTCTATCCTATTATAGAAACTCACTGTTCCCTGTTCATTGACCTCGCCGAATACTCTTTTTGCACGCAGCATATACAGATTTGTTATCAGGTACGGAACAATGATAAGGACCAGGGACTCCCCTATTTTCATTAACCGATCATACTTTCCCTCCTTATCATCCTTTGTGCTGGCAAAAAATACAGCAGCAATAAAGCATACCAGAAGGCTTCCCGAAGCTTTTATCAAAGCTATAAAACAGCACATTATAAAGAGCAATGCAAATCTCCTGATGCAGCCCCCCTTTTTATCCGTTGCGGCTGTATATATCACTGCCAGTGCAGCTGCCAATCCCAGGACACCGTCAACCAATAAGGAATATACTGTAACATCCATAGCGCACAGCAGAATTGAAAGTATTCCGCATACCAGAGTCATTACTATCTTTTTATCTCTCGTCGTTTCTTTCCCAATAACGGCAAGCAGCCCTGTGCAACACGACAGGTTAAGTACCATCTGTGCAAAATAACAGTTCTGAGGAGTATATCCAATCACACTTGTAATATAGTAAATCCAGGTTGCTGTTCCCGGAACATAATTCTGATAATAGCATTCAGGAGTTCTGGGATAACTGCTATCCGCATACATGGTCTTGCATATCCTAAGCCAATGCGAAAAATCATCATAATGTGAAGGATATATATTTCTTGACAAAACATAACACCATATAATACCGACCAGCATAAAAAACATTGCAGGATTAATAAAAATGCTTAAATCAGGCCATTCTTTATTTTTAACACAAAACATAATGCTTATAACTAATAAGCATATTCCCAAAAGCATCACCACCACGCATCCCAGAGTAAGCAGTTCTGCACAACCAAGCAAATATGTCATAAGCACTGTGAAAGAAATAAAACAAAAAGGGAAAAAGACTTCTTTTTCTTTAAGTATCAATACAAAAAACAGATAGTATCCTAGAATGGCGATCAGATTAACAATACATAATACCAGCATACAAAAATCCTCTCATACTAAATTGGTGCATCACAAATAATGCCACGTATAGAAAATATCATAAAAAAACTCCGCATTCCCCAAATTAAGTGGGTACACCGGTGCATTGAAAAACGCAAGCAGATTAACCAATGCCGAAATTAAGTTAACGGCAACAAAAATCCATATCATTATATTATTCCGACCGGAATCGTCCCTCTTCCATATAATCAGCCATACTATATCTGCCACAAAGAAAAGAAACAATGAAAACTCCAATGAGTATCTTGTTGTAATCCACTGCGTTATGTATGTATCAAAACAAATATAAAATGTTGTCAGTGCAAGTGCCGACAACAGCAATATATTAATCAGTTTTTGTTTCTTCGTCCTTAAAAATGGAGCAACAAACAGAATTAACAATATCGGATTATACATCAGAAGTCCAAACCCCTGAGTGCGGTAATAATATATAGTACCGCTGTACTCTTTCACACATGCATCATAATGTCCTTTTATGAAAGGAAACAAACGTTCAAATTCAATTGGTTTAAAAAGATATTCATAAAACCCAAGAATGATCATTTCCGGAACATCAACAGCCGGATTATTGGACGGTATATTTGTCATATTATATATCATACCGAACTGAAAAGGTGACTCGAACCTTACCCAGTTGTAATACATAAGACATGATCCAACCACTATATAAGGGATTGCAATCGACAAAGAAGTTCTTAGTATTTTTCCTTTATTTATTCCTGTTCTAATATGTTCTTTATATGAAAAATAACCTAATGGAACTATTATCAAAGAATACAGTAACAATGTAGGTCTGCACGCTGCAACCAGTGCCATGCAGCAGCTTCCGCAAAACAATAATCCGGGATGTTCCATAAACGGGAATGATCTTAAGAAAAAATTAATTCCCCAGACACTTAATAAAACACCGGCCAGAATAGCAACCGAGTATATCTGTGTTCCTCCCAGTAATACAGGTAATCCTGCACCTAAAACCGTTGCCACAGTCATTATCAAATGCAGGGCAAAGGGTGAATCCGGAGATAATCTGCGAATTATCTCCTTTAAAAGAAAATATATCCCCGGAATAAGAAAGA
>CAMOJK010000055.1 GCA_946616835.1 uncultured Lachnospiraceae bacterium | reverse complement strand
TATCGGAATCATCCATAAGAATATGTCAATAGAAGATCAGGCTGCTGAGGTGGACATGGTAAAGCGTTCCGAGAATGGTGTTATCACTGATCCTTTCTCGCTTTCACCTGACCATACACTGGCTGATGCTGACAATCTCATGGCTAAGTACCGCATAAGCGGTGTGCCTATCACAGAGGGCAGGAAGCTTGTGGGTATCATAACCAACAGAGACCTTAAGTTCGAGACAGATTTCAGCAAAAAGATTCGTGAGTCCATGACAAGTGAAAATCTTGTCACTGCAAAAGAGGGAATCACTTTGGAGGAAGCAAAGGAAGTACTGGCAAGGTCCAGGAAGGAAAAGCTTCCCATTGTTGATGATGATTTTTCTTTAAAGGGACTTATTACAATAAAGGATATTGAAAAGGCTATCAAGTATCCCCATGCTGCAAAAGATGCGCAGGGCAGACTTTTGTGTGGGGCCGGCGTTGGCATAACTGCAAATGCTATTGACAGAGTGGATGCGCTTGTAAAGGCAGGCATTGATGTGGTCGTGCTTGATTCAGCACACGGTCATTCAGCAAATGTTATCAGATGCGTGAAGGACATAAAGGCAAAGTATCCCGAACTTCAGCTTATTGCCGGTAATGTGGCAACAGGTGAGGGAACAAAGGCTCTTATAGAAGCCGGTGTTGACTGCGTAAAAGTAGGTATCGGCCCCGGATCCATCTGTACTACCCGTATCGTAGCAGGAATCGGTGTACCTCAGATAAGCGCTATCATGGACTGCTATGCAGTTGCCAGGGAATATGGTATTCCCATAATCGCAGACGGCGGTATCCAGCATTCAGGTGACATCACTAAGGCAATAGCTGCCGGCGGAAGCGTGTGCATGATGGGAAGCATCTTTGCAGGGTGTGATGAGAGTCCGGGAACATTTGAGCTTTTCCAGGGCCGTAAGTACAAGGTATACAGAGGCATGGGCTCCATTGCAGCAATGGAGAATGGTTCAAAGGATAGATATTTCCAGGAAAATGCCAAGAAACTTGTTCCGGAAGGTGTGGAAGGCCGTGTGGCATACAAGGGAACTGTAGAGGATACTGTGTTCCAGCTCATCGGCGGTTTAAAGGCAGGAATGGGATACTGTGGGGCAAAGGATATAGAGACACTGCAGGAGACTGGGAAATTCGTAAAGATCTCCGCTGCATCTCTTAAGGAAAGTCATCCTCATGATATTCAGATCACGAAGGAAGCGCCTAACTACAGCGTGGATGAAAACTAGGAAATGATCTTTTAGTCACGGCGGCCTTGGGGACGCTGTGACTTTTTTATGCGTGTAATAAGGAATACCGTGCCTTGAGGGCGTGGTGTTGATCAGGGAAAGCTACTGTTTGATGAATAAAGGAAAGAATGCTCAAAATTTCATAAAATGTATGTGCATCATGGTATTCATGCTGGCATTTTTTCTTACGGCCTGCAACGGCGGAGTGGCAAATCCGCTAAAGGATCCCAACGGATCCAGCAAGGCTGAACTCCTTGCGGATAAGAGCGTTGTTTTTTCTAAAGAATCAGGTTTCTATGACAAGGAATTTGAGCTTGAAATGAGAATTAACCCTGATGTTATAAGCAACGCGTCCGGCGTAAGTATCTACTATACCACGGATGGCAGTGATCCGGCAGTCAGTCCTACCAGGAAGCTTTATTCTGCGCCGCTTACTGTAAAGGATATGAGGGGGACAGAGAATAATTTATCTATAATTGACCCTGCCTTGATTACCATAGACCATATGACTGTTTCTGACGGTGAGGCTGTTAATACGGCAGAGCTTCCGGAATCAGGAGATGTGGATAAATGTTTTGCAGTTAGAGCAGTATGTGTTTCAGATAAGGGTGAAGCATATAATGAAAATCAGGCCTGCTATTTTATAGGTAATGTTAATGAACATGTGGCAGGAGCGTCAAAGAGTGCGTCTGAAGGCTGGATTTTTTACATAGTAAATATTCAAATGGATGCTAATGACCTTTTTGACCATCATACAGGAATATATGTAAAAGGGACGCAGTATGAGGCTGCCATGAAAGACTATATGGATAATGGATTGTCCCTTGAGGAAATGTTGGCACAGGTGGATCCCTGGACCCCGGCAAACTATAATATGCGTGGGATAGAGTGGGAGAAGCGTGCGGCAATCAACATACTTTCATGTTCTGCCGACGGAGATGTGACTGAAGTTACGAATCAGAACTGTGGAGTGAGGATACAGGGACATGCCAGCAGATCTCTTCTGCAAAAGAGTTTCCGCCTGTATGCCCGCACTGACTACGGTGCACCCGATTTTAATTTCCCCTACTGGGGGGAGGCATTAAAAAATGACGAAGGCGAAAGTGTTGACTGTTTTGACACCATGATACTTCGTTCCTGTTTTAACGGACCGGCATATATGGCAAAGTGCGAAGATGCTATGCTTCAGGAGATGCTTTCCGACAGCGGCAAGATCAAAACGGATTTTCAGAAAGCCTGCCCCTGTGTTGTATATCTGAATGGTGAATATTGGGGAGTATATATGCTTACGGCTGATTATAATACCCAGTATTTTGAGGAACTGCACGGCCTTAAGAAAGACAATGTGGTGGTCTATAAAATGATAGAGGGTGATGATCCTACGCTGGATAGCGGAAGACTGCCTGAGAATGTATCGGATCAGATGTATTATTACAGAGATCTGCTTCATTTTTTTGAGACTGTAGATGGGCTTGAAGATGATGCTGATTATGCGGAATTCTGCAAGCTGGTCGATCCGGATTCATTCCTGGATTACTTTGCTGCCGAAGTCTGGCTTAATAATGTAGACTGGCCTGATGGTAACTGGATCATGTGGCGCACTATCGAAAAAGAAAATGACAGCTATGGAGATACCAGATGGAGGATGGCTTTAAATGATCTTGACCAGTGCGGCAGCTTTGACGGAGAGGCGGGAAGGAATACAATAAAGGACTCCTTTACACAGCGTGAGGAAGGGCTGCTTGCTAAAGACACCCCTTATATAGCGGTAAGGGTATTTGCTTATCTGATGACTAACGAAGGCTTTAAGCAGCGCTATAAGGAAAAGCTTCTTGATCTGTCTGCAGATACTTTTGGTGCTGAAAATGTAGATTCGTATTTCAAGAAATATGAACAGCTTATGTGCGATGATCTGTTGGAGCAGCATTATCTGCGTTATCCGTCTGAGGGCAGTGTTGATCTGGCAAGGGAGCATTTTGCAAAGCTCAGGCAGTTCATGGCCGACAGACCTGTATATATCTGGCCAATGCAGGACGAACTGTAATAAATCTTTGACAGAAATGAATAACAGAAAAAAGGGGCATACTAAAATTCAGGATATATTATTTTATACGGCCGGCAGCGTGTATTTCTTTGTCTTCTTTTTTTATGTTTTCACATGGTATGCCCACGCGTATATCGATCCCAGTGCGGTAACCTACATGATACAGGCTGTGGCTGCAGTAGGCATAGCTGCAGGTGCAATGTTTACGGTATTTCGCCATAAGATCGGGAGTATTTTTAATAAAGGCAGGGGCAGAAAAAAACACCGCAGGATACATCTGACGAAACCGCTGGAGGAAGGTCCGGCAGACGGAGATCTTTATCCATGATGGGCATTATCGGACAATTCTTCGGGTGGTGTATGTACCTGTGTTACAGGATACTTCCTTTTTATGGCCCAACTATTATTCTGTTTACTCTCATTACTAAAATAATCCTTTTACCGATCTCTGTTCTCGTGCAGAAAAACAGCATCAAAATGGTGCAGATGTATCCGGAGCTTAACCGAATCAAGGTCAGGTGCTTCGGCAACAGGGATATGATATCCGAGGAACAGTATACCCTTTACAAAAAAAATAACTATCATCCCATGCTTGATATCGTTCCGGTTGTGGCACAGCTGATAATACTTATGGGCGTGGCGGATGTGATAAGACATCCGGCGGGGTATCTTAAGGATCCGGCGCTGGATATGTTTTTCTGCGGTTTTGACCTGGGCAGGATTCCGTATGAGACGGGAGGTGTGTATCTATTTGTTCCCATTATCGCTGCGGCATCAGCCTGGCTTATGTGTTTTACGCAAAACCGCTCTAATGTGCTTCAGTCCGAGCAGAGCAAGGCAAACCAGTGGATTACCCTTGCTTTAAGTGTAGGGCTGTCCCTTTACCTGGGAGCCTTTGTTCCTGCCGGAATGGGACTTTACTGGGTGGTCAGCAACCTGTTGTCCATAGTACAGATGTATCTGCTGAATTTTTTTATTGATCCCCGAAAGTATATTGACTATGAGGCTCTGTCCGAAAGCCGTAAGGAACTGGCAGATATGCAGACCCTTATGAGTGAAAAGGACAATAAACGGCCAAAGGAAGTAGTCGAGAGGGAAAAGGCAGACTATAAGCGTTTTCTTGCATATGAAGGAAAGCAAATTGTTTTTTATTCTGAAAAGAATGGCTTTTACAAATATTTTAAAGATGTAATAGAAGGAATCATTAATGGTTCTGATGTAGTGATACATTACATCACAAGCGATCCGGATGATGAAGTCTTTAAGCTGGCTGGTGAACATTTTAAAGTTTATTATATCGGTGAGAATAAGCTGATTGTAATTATGATGAAAATGGACGCGGATGTGGTAGTGCTTACTACACCAGACCTGCAGAAGTACCATATCAAGCGCTCAATGGTGAGGGATGATATCGAATATATTTATATGGACCATGCTGTAGCCAGCGCCAATCTGACGCTGCGAAAACATGCCTTGGATGCTTTTGATACGGTATTTGTTACCAATGAGCGTATGGCTATGGAACTTCGTGCTATGGAAAAGGCCTACGGACTGCCGGAAAAAAAGCTGGTTAAGTATGGATATTCCCTGATCGACAATATGATAGCGGCTTATAAAGCGTCGCATGGTGATAATAATAACCGGAAGCCGGAGTCTAATTATGGAAATGAGGCAAATACTGTTGGTGATAATGAAAAGCCGGATATTCTTATAGCGCCCTCATGGCAGAAAGACAATATCATGGATCTGTGCATAGAGGATATTCTGGACAGGCTCGGAGCGGGTGATTATAAAGTGACAGTCCGTCCTCATCCCCAGTATGTAAGGCATTTTGAAGATAAGCTCAATTACCTTTCAAGGAAATATGAGAAAAATCCCTGCATTGAATTTCAAATGGATTTTTCCTCCAATAAGACTGTGTTTGATGCAGATGTACTGATCACAGACTGGTCAGGCATTGCATATGAATATGCCTTTACCACCTTGAAACCGGTACTTTTCATAAATACGCCCATGAAAGTTATGAATCCCGATTATGAGGAGATTGATGTGGTTCCCTTTGATATAGAGGCAAGGAACCAGGTGGGGATTTCTGTGGATCCGGATAAACTGGAAGAAATATCGGACAGGGTGCGTCAGCTCCTTACTGAAGAAGTGTATTCAGAGGAAACTTTGAGCAGTGTAAGAGATAGATATCTTTATAATGTGGGAAAAAGTGCAGAAGTAGGGATACGCTATATCTTAAGAAGTCTGCTGGAAGCGGAGGAACGCTTTGAAAGTGAAACTGTGTCCGGAACAGAGAAAACTGCAGTAAACAGAACTGCCGAGGAAAAAACACTTGCCGGAGCAGTATCCTCTGTAAGGGGATCTGATGCAGCAGTGCCGAAGGGATTTTTGAAGACCGTGATTTTATCTGCGGTACTTTTGCTTTTCCCGGCAATTATGATAGGTATACTGGGACCTTTGGAAATATATGCGGGCAATGTGAGCGAGCTGTTTTTCGGAACTAAGGATTTCTTCTGGATGTTTTTGACACTTTCAATCCTTGGAGTTGCAGCAGGTGCAACAGTTATTTCTCTTTTACCTGAAAAGATACGAGAGGTCTTAAATACACTTATTTTTGCTGTCAGCATAATGTGTTATGTGCAGAATATGTTTTTAAACAAACAGCTTATAAAGACTGATGGAAGCAAGATGGATTGGAGCCTTTTCCGGGGATATACCATTGTCAATACCATTGTGTGGATAGCGGTGGTAGCGGGGATATGTGTACTGTCATTTTTTATTAAGCAAAAGCGCGATAAGCTGTTTGGCGGCATCAGCCTGTTCCTTACTGCTGTTCAGCTGGTGGCAGTATGCAGCCTGATGTTTACAAATCCCTATACTGTTACACGGGATAAAATGTATGCACTATCGGGAGAAGATGAGTTTGCTCTTGCTCCGGGGAATAATGTGATACTGCTCATAATAGACAGATACAGTAATGGTGCTTTTGATAACCTGCGGGAGAAATATCCTGAGACTGAGCAGATATTTAGGGATTTTACATATTATAATAATGCCAACAGTAAGTACAATTACACATTTCCGTCCATCCCGTATATGCTCACTCTAGTGGATCCGGATTGCGATATCACAGCTAATGATTATAAAGAGCAGGCATGGAAAAACGGAAGGTCGGGAGAGTTTTATGAGCTGCTGCATACGCATGGCTATACATATAATCTTTATACCGGCTCTGGAAGGGCAGTGTACAGAGATCCTTCCGTGCTGCTTGGAAGTGTGGATAATATAGCAGAGTTTGATGATGTGGCATATGTTATCCATTACGATAGGATGCTTAAGCTTATGACCAAGACCAGTCTTTTAAAATATGCACCCTATATTGCTAAGCCTAAGCTGGAGGTGCAGAGTTTTTACTTTGATGGTCTGGTGACATTTGAGGGAACCGATACATGTACATCCGATAACGGTGATTATTATGATATCCTTATAGATGAGGGACTGCATATTGGTGAAGATATGCAGAATGCACTGGTTATAACCCACTTAAATGGCATTCATAATCCGCTTACCATAGATGAGCATGTAAACCATGTGGAGGATGACAGCGTAAGCATAGAGCAGGTACAGCTGGGGTTGAATGTGATTCTGGAAGAATATTTTGAGCAGTTAAAAGAACTTGGTATATACGATAGTGCTACTATAATAATAACAGCTGACCACGGCCAGTACATCGACTCTCTTGACCTGCAGCCTATCTACCTTATTAAACCTGCAGGACAGACGCAGGAGTGCATGACAGTAAATACTGCCCCTATAAGCAGTGAAGACTTTATTCCAACAGTACTAGGTGTGATAGGCGAGGATTACGGTTCTTTTGGTACATCTGTTTTTGACCATGCACCGGGAGAGAGTCGGATAAGGAGCTCTGCATATCCAAACGACGGTTTTGATGTGTATACTTACGATGGAAACCGGGATACCCTGCGGGAGCAGGTCGTAAACAACGAACTGACGAGGATTCAGGCTACAGAGGACTGGGATTAATTTAAAAAGATTATGAAACATAAAAAAGGAAAATTGAAACTTATCCGAAAATTTCTGCCAATATCTGCAGTATGTCTGCTGTTTATCAGCCTGACAGCTCTAACTGCCTGCGAAGATAATGGTGAGCTGCCGCCTGCACCGGTATTTTCTGCATCCTCCGGGGCATATGCCGAAGGCACGACTGTTTTCCTGACGGATGAGTCCTTTTGGGGGAGTATCTGGTATACCACTGATGGCAGTGATCCCAGGACCTCCGAGACGGCAGTTAAGTATAAGAAAAAGGAACCCATAGAGATAAAGGATAAAAGTAAGGAACCAAATGTGGTATCAGCCATTGATCCCTTACTTATTGCCCCATGCCTTGGTGAAGTGAAGGAGGGGGATAATAAGGTGACAGGGGATGTGACTGTTCCGAAGGACAGTGATGTGGACAAATGCACCGTGGTCCGGGCTGCTTTCAGGAAAATCGGCGGCACCTGGTCGGACGAGGTCAGTGCAGTGTATTTTGCCGGTAATATGACAACGCATATCGAGGGACTTACGGACACCTGTTTAGCTTCAGACAGAGACCTGATTGTAATAAGCATACAGGCAGAGTATAACGATTTTTTTGATTATGAAACGGGAATATATGTTGCGGGAAAGTCTTTTGATGAAAAGCTTGCGGAAAAGATTGCAGAGAACGATGACAGCATAAGTCTCCCGTGGATGGCGGCAAACTATAGGGCTAAGGGACGCGAATGGGAACGCGTTGTGCGTATGGATGCCCTCTCCGTATCGGCAAACGGATATGTGAAGGAACTGCTTTCACAGGAATGTGGAGTGAGGATACAGGGAAATTACTCCCGAGCTATGCTTCAGAAAAGCTTAAGGCTGTATGCAAGAGAAGAATACGGAGCAAAAAAGTTTGACTATCCTTTTTTTGGGGAGGATTATAAAGCAGATTCCTTTAAACATCTGGTGCTTAGGAGCGGCTGTTCGGAGGGCTTTACCGAGCAGGCAAAATTCGGTGATGCCATGCTTCAGGATATGTCAGCTGAGGCCAGTGGACTCCCTACCCAGCAGACCAGACCTTGTATCGTATATCTGAATGGCGAATACTGGGGCTTATATATCCTTACGGAAGATTATACCGAGAAATATTTTGAGGAAATATATGGGCTTAAGAAAAACGATGCGGTTCTGTATAAATCCTATGGTACAGGTGACTGCAGACTGGATGAGGGGGAGGTCCCCGAAGGTTTTGATGATATGTACTATATCGATGAGCTTAATTCTTTTATGGATGGCTTTGACGATCTCAGTGATAAGGATGACTATGAAGCCTTCTGTGAGGTAGTTGATCCGGAGAATGTGATGCAGTATTTTGCGGTGGAGGTCTGGCTTGATAATCAGGACTGGCCGGCGACCAACTGGTCCCTGTGGCGCAGCAAGACCGTAACGGATGAGAATTACGGAGATGGGCGCTGGCGCTTTGTGCTGCAGGACCTGGACCGTTGTGCTCTGAATCCCGGTGAGAATATGATTGAAAAGAAGGAACTGCTGGATACGGACAGTGACAATCCTGCAGTAAGGATGTTTGCGTTGCTTATGACTAATGAAGGGTTTAGGGCTGACTATAAGCAGTGCCTCTGGGACTATTCTCTGGAGGTTTATACAGAGGATTATGTGGATGATTATATAGACCGTTATAGGGATGAATACGAACCTCTTTATGATCAGTTTTTTGCCCGGTACCCGGATCTGGGCAGCAGTGAGGGGGCGCTGGATGAAATAGATGCATTTGAAGATTTTATGGACGATAGGCCGGCATATATATGGCCCATTCAGGACGAGCTGTGATGTGGATTTTTTGTAAAAATATAGTATAATGTTATTGATTGTATTTTTCCTGAGGGGAGGATAGTATATGATCGATAACAGAAAATGTTTATATAGGATAGCAGATGTGTTATTGCCGGATTTTATCAGTGTTTATTACATTGATATTTTGACAGAAGAATACATCTGCTATTTTGTTTCTCCGGATACACATACACTTGAGATAAAAAAGAGCGGGAATGATTTCTTTAAGCATTTGCAGGAATATACAGAAGAACATGTCTATGCACCGGACCTCAATAGCTTTCAGGAAACGATTCAGAAAGAAAAGCTTATAAGCAGGGTTGCAATCGGAGGAGAAGAGTTTTTTAACTACAGGGTGTTAACAGCCGGCAAAGCGGTATACCATCAGCTCCGCATTAACCATGACTGTCGCGATGGCGTGGAATATCTGGTCATAAGCGTAAAGAATGTGGATAAGCAGGTTAATGAGAAAAAGCTTGCAGATCGTACAGAAAATGAGAGGGATATATATAACCGGATAGTGGAAAGTCTGACTGCCAAATATGATGTTATCTATTATGTGGATCCTGATAGTGGAAAATATTCGGAATTCAGGGAAGATATTGAAAATGGTAGTCTGGACATACAGACGAAGGACGGTGATTTCTTTGAAGATACCACAAAGAACATAGAAGAGATAATCTTTCCACAGGACAGATTCAGAATAAATAATATAGTGGAAAAGAATAACCTTTTGTCTTTGATGGCAGGAAAGAAAACCTATAGTGTGGATTATCGGATGATTGTTGAAGGCAAGATCCAATATACTCGTATGACCATTGCCAGGGTAAGCGATCATAATCATATAGTTATAGGTGTCATAAATATTGATGAAGAGGTGGCTAAGGAAAAGGCAAGAGTTAATGCCATAAATTCTGCCAATGAAAGAGCAACCAAGGATGAACTGACGGGAGCGAATAACAAGAATGCTTATGTCAGGCTTGAGGAGGAGCTTCAGGAAAAGATCGACAATGGTTTAGAACCGGAGATATGTCTTGTAGTCAGTGACCTGAATAATCTAAAGCTTGTTAACGACTCAATGGGCCATAAGTATGGAGATGAATATATCAAGTCATTCTGCAGGCTGCTGATGGACACATTTTCCCACAGCTATATTTACAGAATTGGCGGAGATGAATTTGTAGTATATCTGAGGAAATCGGACTGTCGCAGGAGGCAGGCGCTTTTTGAAAATTTAAAATATCAGATCTGTGAGAATAAGGCAACGGGAGACGGACCTGTAGCTGCTGTAGGCATGGCAGTATTTGATCCTTCAAAGGATGAAAAAGTGACTGATGTCTTTGACCGGGCCGATAATATGATGTATATGGATAAGCGTGAACTGAAAGGGGAGGACACCCTGTGTGCAGATCCGATCCGTGATTCCCAAAAAGAGATAGACCCTATGCATAAGACTATGCTCGACTCTTTGTTTGAGGCGTTCTCTGTTGTAGCAGAGGGGTGTTATGTATTTGTCTGCGATATGAGGTACGACTATTCAAGATGGTCTAAAACGGCAGTTGATACTTTTGAACTTCCTTCAGAATATATGTATAATGCAGGGACACTGTGGGAAGCAAAGATACACCCGGATGACAGGGAAGCATATGCTGAAGGCATAAAGGCTATTTTTACCGGCGGAATGGAAGCGCATGATATGCAGTATAGGGCAAGAAGGTCTGAGGGTAAATATGATGTCTGCACCTGCAGGGGACTGGTGATGAGAAACCAACAGGGGATTCCTACATATTTTGCCGGTGTCATCAGAAATCACGGAATGCAGGGCAACATGGACTCTCTGACGGGGCTAAGAAATCAGAACGGATTTTTTGATGATCTTAGGCAGAATATGCTTCACAGCATTGATACAAGACTTTTCATGATCGGTATCAGGAGGTTTTCCGACATAAATGAAATCTTTGGTTATGATTTCGGAAACAGTGTACTGCAGCGGCTCGGCAGGATTTTCTTTGAAAGATTAGGCAATAGCAGCAGCCTTTACCGCCTTGATGGAACCAGATATGTCATTATGACAAATGCCCTTTCGGTTTCGGAGATGCGTGTGAGATATGAGGAGATGAGGAGTTTCTGCCGCAGGGGGATTGAGGTGGAAGGAAGGTCCGTGGCTCTGGAGCTGAATGCAGGTGCTATTTCCATCGATCATTTTTCCATAGATGAGAAGACTGTATATTCATGTCTGCAGTTCGCATACAATGAGTCTAAGTACCACCGTCAGGGGGATATGATAGAATTTCACAATTCTCTTAATGAGGACGATAGGGTACGTATCGAAAAGATACATTCCATAAGGTCATCCATAAGCCATGGCTGTAAGGGATTTTTCCTGCTGTATCAGCCTGTAGTTGAGGCAGAAAACGAGCGTATTAAGGGGATGGAAGCACTGCTACGCTGGCGCGGGGATGACGGCAAAGTAGTGCCGCCGGATGTGTTTATTCCTATTTTGGAAAATGATCCTCTTTTCCCTGAGCTTGGCAAATGGATACTTAGGGAGGCTCTGCTTGCTGCAAGATCCATACTTAAGTACAGAGAGGACTTTACGGTCAATGTGAATCTCTCATACTCACAGCTTGAGCGGGCAGACTTTCTTGATACTGTTTTTGCGGTGGTCAGGGAATCAGGTGTGCCAAATGAGAATATCTGTTTAGAGGTAACAGAACGATGCAGGCTTCTGGATATAGAGCTATTAAAAAATGTGGTAGTAAATCTGCGTGGGAAAGGCTTCAAGGTTGCTTTGGATGACTTTGGTACCGGCTTTGCCTCGGTAGGACTACTTAAGGATATAACATTCGATATCATAAAGATTGACAGAAGTTTCGTGCTCCATGTGGACAGGGACAGAAAAGAACAGGCTTTAGTTGAAAATTTCTCCAATCTGGCGGAATCCTTTGGCGCCAGGATATGCGTAGAGGGTATAGAAAATGCATCTATGCGGGAGGTCCTCATAAACTATAATGTGCAGAGTCTCCAGGGATATTATTATTCAAAACCGGTGGAGCTTGACCGGATCGTGGAGTTGCTTAATGCTGAGGACTGAGAGAATGATTCAGATCTGCCGGTGATAACAGATACTGTGAAGGAAGGAAGAAAAGACACTGAACGACAGATCAATACAAAATGCAAGAATACACAATTCTGTAGCGATAATCCTTACTGTGGCAGGCGTACTGACTGCCCTGGTAAATATTTCTTTAGGGTGGGAATTTTGGGTGCCTCCGCTGATTATCGGGGGGCTTGTTGCCCTATGGGTGATCCATGTGGCTCAGATCGGAACATGGACCTCCAGGGAGAATTATTATCTGATATATTCGATGCTGGTTGCCTTTTATCATGGTGTTCACAGTACCAGTTTTTTTGACATTATCGCTGTATCCACGCTGCTAATGGCTACCTTTTCAATGGTTAGGCGCAGGGAATTTTTGGCACTGCTACTTGGGGAGTTCTTTATTCTGATGGGGATACAGACCGTTATGACTTTTGTTATTGACGGCACTAAGACGGATTCACTCACTGTTTTCAGGATCATATTCCATTGCGTGGTGGCGGTGGGAGTATATAAGGGGCTGAATGATGCCTTAAAGAATAACCGCAGGGATAGGGATGAACTGGAGGTAATGTATAAGGAACAGCAGGCTTCAAGGGAAGAGACTGAGGATTTCCTTGTAAATATATCACATGAGCTGAGGACTCCCGTCAATGTGATAAATGGAATGTCAGGCCTGATCTTAAAAAAAGAAGACAGGGAAGATGTGGTTTCAATAAGGGATGCGGGGTTACGGCTTTCCGGCCAGATAGAGGATATTCAGGACTACAGTGAGATACAGCGAGGCGATGTGATACTGGAAGAAGAAAAGTACACGATCACATCACTTCTAAATGACATCATATCGAACTACCAGGTGGCAAAGCCTGATAAGAATGTTGACCTTATTGTGGATCTGGATCCAAATGTACCTGCCATGATGAGAGGAGATGCAGGCAAGATAAGCCGTGTAATCCTTCATCTTCTTGATAATGCGTTTAAGTTTACCGATTGCGGAGGGGTATATCTCAAAGTCTCTGCCATAAAGAGGTCCTATGGTGTCAACCTCATAATAGAGGTGACGGATACCGGAATGGGAATGGGAAAGTTGGATATCGAAAGGATATCAAATGGTGTGTATCAGGCAAATGCCAAGCGGAATCGGAATACCGGCGGAATTGGCTTAGGTCTTTCGATTGTGTACGGATTTGTCCGCAAGATGAACGGCTTTGTGAATATCGATAGCAGGAAGGGAGAGGGAACAACTGTCCGGGTAAGTCTTGCACAGTCTGTTATAGATCCATCTCCCTGCCTTAGTGTGGACAGGGAGGAATTTACCAGCGTAGCCTTCCATGTGATACCGGATAAATATGAGACATCTAAGGTAAGGGATTTTTACAGACTGATGGCAGCTACCATGGCTTCCGGACTCAGAATGAATCTCTATTCAGCAGCTGACAGATCAGAACTTGACCGTCTCATTCAGAAGGGGGACATCACCCATGTGTTTATGGGGGAAGAAGAGTATGGGCTGTCTCCGGATTATTTTGATGATCTGGCAGAAAAGGGTATTACCGTGGCTGTATCGGCAAGGAAAGACTTTAAGGTCAGCGTTGGAAGCAGGGTCATAGTTATGCCAAAGCCTCTGTATGGGTGTCCGGTAGTTAAAGTTTTAAATGGTGATGTGGGCGGTTCACTTATACCGGGAGCTGAAAATGAGAGACGGCCTATGCTTGAAGGTATACGCGCCCTGGTTGTAGATGATGAGCCTATGAACCTTGTGGTGGCTACCGGTATTTTCAGGGAATACAAGATGCACATAGATACTGCCGCCAGTGGTAAGGAAGCTATAGAAAAATACAGGAAAAACGATTACGACATAGTGTTCATGGATCATATGATGCCTGAAATGGATGGCGTGGAGGCTATGAAACGCTTAAAGGAGCTGGCTTCAGACCAGGGCAGGGTGCTTAGGATAATAGCACTTACCGCTAATGCCATAAGTGGTGCCAGAGAGAGGTTTTTGCATGAAGGCTTTGATGAATTTATCAGTAAGCCTATACATATCAATGAGTTTGAAAGAACAGTCAGCAAGGTGCTTCCAGGCGGTAATAGCAGGAAAAGAGGCGGCGAATGAAGATGAACGAACGCCTGAAAAAGCTGTTTAATGATCCGTCCAGGGAATTTAGCGAAAAGGTTTTTATACTGTTGACCTTTGTGGCTGTGATTGTTGCCGTGGTCGCTCTTGCCGGTGACCTGATATATGGGGAGAATATAGCGGAGATCATCGTTCTGACTATAACTATAGTCATGGTGCCGGTGGTAACGATTACTGCCGTCAGGACAAAGAAGGTCCCGCTTATGGCAAGACTTGTCTCGGCATTTCTGATCTTTATTATACTGCCGGTGATCTTTATCTTCGGTGGCGGACTGGAGGGCGGCTCCATTCCCTGGCTTATATTCAGTTACCTGTACATAGGACTGGTGGTTGCCGGTATGTGGCGTCTTATTTTTATAATGCTGCTTACTGCCGTCATTATATTCCTTTTCTTTCTGGGGTATACATATCCGGAACTGATATATTCTCATACCAGGGAAATATTCTATATGGATCTGCTTCTTGCAGTGATAGAAGTCGGGCTGGTGTGCTTCGTCATGACCTGGTTCCAGAATCAGCTTTTTATCCAGGAAAATAAAAGGGCGAAAGAAGAAACCAGAAAAGTCGAAGAACTTAATCGTTCCCAGAACCGTTTTTTCTCAAATATGAGTCACGAGATAAGGACTCCTATCAACTCGATTCTTGGACTTAATGAAATCATACTCAGGCAGGAGGCGGCTACGGAAGAGATAAGACGGGCTGCCGGAAATATCCAGGGTGCCGGGCGTATGCTTCTGGCACTCATTAACGATATTCTTGATTTTTCAAAGATCGAAGCGGGCAAAATGGATATAGTTCCCGTAAACTACAGTGTTTCAGGACTATTATCAGAAATCGTCAATATGATCTGGCTCAGGGCAGAGCAGAAGGGGATAGAGGTAAGGCTTGAAGTGGATCCTTCCATTCCGACTGAACTTTTCGGTGATGAGGTGAGGATAAAGCAGATACTGATAAACCTCCTTAATAATGCAGTGAAATATACCAGTGAGGGCAGCATTACCCTCCGGATAGAAAAAGAGGAGGTAAAGGAAGACCAGATCCTTTTGATGTTTTCGGTTATAGATACCGGCATGGGAATAAAGCAGGATGCACTGCCTTATTTATTTGATGCATTTCAGCGTGTGGACGAGGAAAAGAATATAAATATTGAAGGTACGGGGCTGGGCTTATCCATCGTAAAGCAGCTTGTAGAGCTTATGGATGGCAGGATTACCGTAAACAGTGTTTATACGCAGGGGTCTACTTTTACGGTTACCTTATGGCAGATAATAGCTAGAAAAGAGGTAATAGGCGAGGTCAATATAAGCCGCTTAAACAGCGAGGGAACAGGCAGAAAGTACAGACCTGGTTTCCGTGCTCCGGAAGCAAAGCTTTTAATTGTGGATGACAATACCATGAACCTTGAAGTAGAAAAGAAGCTCATTGTTTCTACTGAGATACAGGTGGATATTGCTACAAGCGGCGAGCAGGCTCTTGCCATGACGCAGGCCGTGCGATATGACATGATACTTATGGATCATCTCATGCCCGGTATGGATGGTATAGAATGTATGCAGCACATAAGGAAGCAGTATGACGGACTGAATAATCATGTGCCAATAATTGTCCTTACTGCCAATGCAGGCAGCGAAAACCGCGAGCTTTACAGCAGGAGTGGCTTTGATGGGTATCTGGTAAAGCCTGTTACAGGAAGTCAGCTTGAGGAAATGGTAATGACTCATCTCCCGGCAGCCAAAGTGATCAGGACCGGAAACAAGGATTTGGTCAGAATGCAGCTCAATGCTTCCGGAACATATAGCCGCAAGATTCCGGTACTTATAACGACCAATACCACCTGTGACCTGCCGGCATCAGTGATTGCGGCACAGCAGATAGATACCATTCCATACAGCATCTATTCTGCCGGTGGAACCTTTTACGATGGAACGGAAGCCGGTGTGGACGAGATGGTACGTTATATACAGGCAGGTGTGGAATTTGAATCAGAGCCTCCCTCGGTAGAGGAATTTGAAATGTTCTTTGGACGGGAGCTTAAGAAGGCTCATAACCTGATCTATATTTCTGTTTCATCAGAATTGAGTGACGAATATGCAAGAGCAAAGGAGGCTGCAAAAGCCTACGGCAATGTAAAGATTTTTGATTCCAAAAATATCTCGGGGTGTCTGGGCATGATGGTTTTGATGGCCCAGCGTATGAGTGATCAGGGGAAGACTCCAGAGAAGATTATAGATGAGCTTGAGCGCATCAGAGATAAAATGCACTACAGTCTTATAACTGACGGCGCATATTTTAAGAAAGGTAAAAGCTTTGTAGACAAGAGCATACATAATATCATAAGGATTATGAATATCCGGCCGGTGATAAAGATTAAGAATGGACGCTTTATATTGGGGCGGCTTACCATGGGTGAGCTTGATGTATGTTATAAAAAGTTTATTTCCTATGCATTCCCGAGGTTTGCTCATCCGAATACGGATGTCCTGTTAATTGCCTACTCTGAACTTTCATCAGATGAAATAGATCAGATGAGGACTCAGATCAGCAGACACTGTAATTTTAAGAATATAATATTTCAAAAATCCTCTGCTACTATGGTAATAAAGAGCGGAGAGGGGGCATTGGCTTTTAATTATATAACTGCAGAAAAGATCGGTTATGATATTGGAAATATGTTCATAACAGAGGGGGCTGCAGAGGAGGAATCTGACCTACGTATTGGTGACCATAAGCCCGATATGAAAAAAATAGAAGGAAGTCGTTTACCGAAAACATCTGAAACAGATAAGGCTGATTTAGAGAGTGACGCTTTTGATGAGAAAATAACATATGAGACTATATCAGGGAATGAAACTTTCCATGAAAAAAATTCAGTTGAAGATGTGGGAGATTATGCTGAAAAAAATGAGAATCTGACTTGGTATGAAAAGATCCCCGGCATAAATTACGAACACGGTCTTGAATACAGTGGAGACGAGGAAATATATTACACTGTCATGGAGGCTTTCTACGAGTCAATTGATGAAAAGTATAAGGAGCTTGATGAGTATTATAATAATGCTGACTGGGAGAATTACACTGTCAAAGTCCATGCCTTAAAAAGCTCTGCAAGGCTTGTGGGAGCTGATGAACTGGCGGACGAGGCCCAGGCGCTGGAAGCTGCTGCTAAGGAACTGGATGTTAAGTATATAAAGGATCAGCATACAAAGGCAATGAAAGCGTTTTTAGCTTTTCAATCGCCTCTTGCAGCGATTTTTGCAGATAGCAATGACAGTGAAGCAGATGTGGGTTCTATGGATACAGATACTGCCGATCTTAAGCTGATTAATGATAATGATGATTATGAAACAAGCTGCCAGTTTGACAGTTTTCTCATAGAATGTGTTTATGAAACCCTGCTTGAGGGGGTAAAACGGAAGGATGATGAGCTTATAGAGCAGACCTTTAAGGAGATTGATGAATATGATCTGCATACGGAGGCTGTTGAAAAGATAAGCAGACTGAAGGCATGCTTTAATTCAGGAGACTATAGCGGCATGTTTAAGATACTTGATAATGGAGGAAATATTTAAGAAATATGAGTAAGAGTATTGTGGTCATCACATACAGTATGAGTGCTGTGGAGAGGACTATTGAAAAAGATCTTGATGCGAGGGGGTATGAAGTCAGCAGAATGGCTGATGATCCTGAAGCTGTAAAAAGAGCAATGGATGTAACGGATGTTTTTATCGCATACCTTCCAAAAGAAGTTTTTACAGAGAAGGATGCATCCAGGAGGCTTATGCTGATTGGCAGTGAATTAAAGTCAGAGCAAAAGAACCTGCTCCTTATAGCTGATGATGGGGGCCGGGCGGAATTTATGAAAGCTGTTCCAAATCTTAAGGGATTCCCGTATATAACCCATCCGGTTGATATGTCAAAGCTTTTAAAAGAAATAGAAAAAGAAATAGAAAACAGCGATCGCTTAAAATCACTTAAGAAGATATTAGTGATTGATGATGATTCACTATATGCGACTACAGTGTGCGAATGGTTAAAAAAAGACTATCGCATGACTATGATTACAGACGGAATCAAAGCTATCAGCTTTCTTGAGTCTAATAAGGTGGATCTGATATTGCTGGATTACTGTATGCCGGGGCTTGACGGAACGGAGATTTTTGAAATCCTAAAAAAGAGACCGGAGACAGAATCTATACCGGTGATTTTTCTTACGGGAGCAGGCAACAGGGAAAACTTCAGCAAGATCATAAGCCTGGGGCCTCAGGGATATGTATTAAAGTCTACTAACAGGGAAGGACTGTTAAAAATTTTAAGGGATTATCTGGGAGAGTAAATGTTTTGAACAGTGAATCAAAATCTGTCAAAAGAATATATGGATTTGGGATTACTCTGATAGCCCTGGTGCTGATACTGTATGCGGTATTTTCAACGGAAGCTTTTTCCCAGCAGACAGGGGAGAGGATGCATTCATTCTCAGAGGGATGGTCGGCATCCAATGGCACCACCTGGAGGCTGGATGATGCAAATACAAAGATTCTTAATGGAGCAGAGCTCAGAAAGCGGCTTCCGGATGATCTGGGAGATGGGGACTGTTTCTGTTTTTCATCAAGGAATGTAAGCGTTAGCATAAGAATTGATAACGAAGTGATATATACTTTCTCTGGTGAAGAAAACTTAACAGGCTTGGGCTACGGAAATGCATACCATACGGTGGGGCTTTGTGCTGCTGATGCCGGGAAGTACATAAGGGTACAGCTGAGCCCTCTTTATGAAAATTCTGTTTCAGGTAAACTAAGGGAAGCTTGGATATGTCCGGCAGAAGATTACATCCAGGGGAGGCTTAAGAAAGGCTTCGTGTCGGCTTTTGTATCCGTAATGGTCATGCTTTTGGGGTTTTTCATGGTGTTAATCTACCTGGGAATCCCGGACAAGGAGAATATGCCCTTTAATATGCTGGCATTGGGCTGCTTGTGCATGATAATGGGAATATGGCTTTTGGCTGATTCTAATGTGCCTCAGCTTTATACGGGATATTTATATCTGTGGCGTTACATAGGCAGAACCTTGGTATTCTTAGCACAGTACTCATTCATTTGTTTCCTTTTGTCGCTTACCGTAGCAAAAAGG
>CAMOJK010000054.1 GCA_946616835.1 uncultured Lachnospiraceae bacterium | reverse complement strand
TGGGAAGTTTTAGTAATTAAGTACAATTCGGGATTTATTGACCGGCATAGAAAGACTGAGGTAAAGGGCTAATTATGGAAGAAATCAGACAGAAGAGATTTACCGGAGAGAGAGTAGCCTACGGCAGCAGCAATTTAAAATTTACTGACTGCGTGTTTGAAGATGGCGAGTCGCCATTAAAGGAAAGCAGTTCAATTGAGCTGGAAGGCTCAATGTTCAGGTGGAAATATCCCTTATGGTACTGCCGTGATGTAAGAACAAGGGGTTGTACCTGGTATGATATGGCAAGGGCCGGAGTCTGGTATACAGATAATATAACAGTGGAAAATGCCGTTATACAGGCACCGAAAAACTTCAGGAGATGCAGTAACATTATTCTTAATGATGTGGCACTGACTAATGCTCAGGAAACCCTTTGGAGCTGCAATGGCGTAAAGCTTATGGCTGTTACTGCCAGGGGGGATTATTTTGCCATGAACAGCTCAGATATGGAAGTGGATGGTCTTAAGCTTGATGGCAACTATTCATTCGATGGTGTAAAAAATGCTATTGTCCATAACTCGCATCTGATATCTAAGGACGCGTTCTGGAACAGCGAAAACGTAACTGTTTATGACTCATTCATATCCGGCGAATACCTTGGCTGGAATTCAAAAAATCTGACGTTTGTAAACTGTACTATCGAAAGCCTTCAGGGATTGTGTTATATAGATAACCTTGTAATGAAGAACTGTAAACTGGTAAATACGACACTTGCTTTTGAATATTCTGTTCTGGATGCTGATGTGACTACTGCAATTGACAGTGTATTCAATCCCAAGGAAGGGACTATAAGGGCTCCACAGATAAAGGAGCTGATACTTGAAAAGAGTAAAACGGATGCGGCAAGATTAAATCTGGTGTGTGATGATATAGAAAAAAAGTCGGATAAACCTGACTGGATAGAGTGAGAAATAATTGATGACTGAAGACAACGCAACAGGTTGTCATTCAGATAAGCACAGGTAGAAATATTAGTGAGCGGAGAAATGAGGAAATACGATTTTGATACAATAACAGACCGAAGGGGGACAGATTCCCTAAAGTGGGATGTAAAGGACAATGAGCTTCCCATGTGGGTTGCAGATATGGATTTTAAGGCTGCACCTGAGATCATTGATGCGATGAACAAGCGGCTGTCCAACGGAGTATTCGGATACTCGGTCATCCCTGATGAATGGTATGATGCATATATAAAATGGTGGAAGGAAAGGCATGGTTTTGAAATACATAGGGACTGGCTTATATTCTGTACCGGCGTAATACCTGCCATATCTTCAACTGTAAGGAAGCTTGCGACAGCGGATGAAAATGTGGTGGTGCAGACACCGGTATATACAGGATTCTTCACCAGCATAAAAAATAACGGGTGCCGTATACTGGAGAGCCCTCTCAGATACGAAAACGGCAGGTATTCAATGGACCTTGAGGACCTGGAAAAGAAGCTGTCGGATCCGCAGACATCACTAATGATACTCTGTAATCCCCACAACCCCATAGGAATCATCTGGGATAGGGATACGCTTGCACATATAGGTATGCTGGCGCAAAAGTATAATGTGACAGTAATATCCGACGAGATACACTGTGATCTGACGGAACCCGGTGAGGGATATGTTCCTTTTGCTTCTGTTTCCGATATATGCAGGGAAGTGAGTATTACCTGTATTGCGCCTACCAAGACCTTTAATCTGGCCGGTCTTCAGACGGCAGCTGTATGTATTCCCAATGCTGCACTGCGCCATAAGATATGGCGGGCGCTCAATACGGATGAGGTTGCGGAGCCGAATTTTCTGGCGGTGCCGGCAGCGGTAGCGGCATTTGAAAAAGGTGGGGAATGGCTTGATGAATTAAGGATATATATTTCGGAAAACCGTAAGTATGTAACAGAATACATTAAAGAGAATATACCGGAAATTTCTGTTGTGGATGGCAGGGCGACTTATCTCCTCTGGCTGGACATTAGTAAAGTCTCCGGAAACAGTAAGGCACTGGCAGGATTCATAAGAGAAAAGACGGGTCTATTTGTATCGGCTGGCTCGTATTTCGGCAAAGAGGGAGACAGTTTTTTCAGAGTCAATATTGCCTGCCCCGGGAGTGTATGTAAAGACGGAGTCCGCAGGCTTGAGCAGGGAATCCGGGAGTATGAATTAAGTATCTGAAGTTTTCGAAACGGTGCCGTATATGCGGGCATTGTCAGAATGGCAGAGGGAGAAATTATGGAGAACAAGGATGAAAACAGGCAGCAGAGTGGTTTTAATCCTGCTATCCGTGAGGATGGCAGGTTAAACTATCCTGAGTCAGGACTAAGGCCCTGCGGTTTTTTTGAAGCAGTGGGTGAGGCTACAGGTCTTAAGAATGCCATAAGCCAGACATCTGTCTGGACATGTTCTGCCTGCGGTCATACGGGTAATGAAGGGAAATTTTGCGAAGAGTGCGGCGCTGCAAAGCCTCCTGTAGTTATTGTAGGCGGTATCGTTTCATGAAGAAGGTACTTGCCTTTTTGAAAAAAGAACCTATGCTTACGGTTTCCGTACTGGCTGCAGTGATATCTCTTTTTATCACTCCCCCCAAGCTCTCGCTTTTCCGGGAGCTGGACTGGCATACACTGGGCACTCTTTTTATGATGCTTAGTGTTCTTGAGGGCTTTAAGCAGGAGAATATCTTTCGCCCGGTCATCCGTTTTACTACTTATTTCGGTGGGATGGTGACGCTTTCTCTGTTTCTGATATTTGGTGTCTTTTTTTCGTCTATGTTCGTGACCAATGATGTTTCGCTCATCATCTTTGTTCCATTGACTATTCTTTTGTTCAGGGCAGGCGGTAAGGAACACTATATCCTGCCTGTGATAAGCATGGAAAACATTGCTGCGATCCGCGGTTCTTTGCTTATGCCCTTTGGAAGTCCTCAGAATCTTTTCCTGTTTCAGCAGTCTAGAGTGAGTGCGGGACGTTTTATTTTGCATATGTCGCCCTTATGCGCAGGTTCAGGTATACTGCTTATTTTGTTCGTATTGTTTTTATACCGGAAAAATCTGAAGGAAAAGATAGAGATAAACACTGAGCAGGTTGCCGGTGAATGGGATCCAAAGTATAAGAGCAGAAGGATTGGCTATTTTCTGCTGTTTGTAATGATCATCCTGACCATCGTCTCACGGACGGAACTATGGCCGTATGCGATACTGGTAGTGATCCTGACTATCCTGATCCTTAACCGTAAGCTTTTTGGGCAGGTGGACTATGTTCTGATAGTGACATTTTTCTGCTTCTTTGTTTTTTCATCATCAATAGCCGGCAATCACATGATATCGGAATTCCTGAAAAAAAGCGTAGCAGGGAATGAGTACTGGTGGGCAATTGCACTGAGCCAGCTGATCTCAAATGTTCCGGCTACGATAGTGCTGTATCCGTTCACGGAAAACTTTGCGGGACTTATCTATGGCGCGGATACTGCCGGTCTATGTTCTCTTATCGGCTCGCTTGCATCTGTCATTAATTATCGTATTTATGTCAGAGAGTATCCTGAAAACGGAAAAAAGTTCATAAAAGTATTTACGCTGGTATCCTGGGCTTTCTTTGTCATAGTAGTGCTGCCGGGGTATCTGCTCTGCGGATGGCGGTTCTTATAAATCGAAGCAATTCTTTTGAAAAACTATCCTTGCTGTCGAATTTTTGCATCTTGATTTTTTTGCTGTTTTGTGGTAGCATATGTTCATGTCAGAGCAGAGTTTTCTGCTAACTTGTCGATTCCCTATCGGGAGGTTTCGTCGGCAGGATTTCAAAACTATCAAAAATATTGTTAGTTTGTTGAAAAACTAAGTGTTGTGTGTTGTTTTGTTTTTATATGCTAAAAGTTATGTGCGACTGTGTCCAGAACAGGGATTGATTTCGGCAGGTGCACCGGCGGAGTATATGAAAGCGACGAAGACGAAAAAGAAGGTTCAGGTGGAGCGACTAATGACAGCAGTATTATTGGTTTATATCACACTATCAGTCCTGGCGGATGTGAAGAGTGATAAAATACCGAATGCTTTGACAGCAGCGGCTATGGCGGCCGGCGCGATCATAAGACTTGTGAGGGCCGGACCGTCCTGTCTGCCGCTTATTATCGCAGATATTGTGGCAGCATTTCTTGTGACATTTATATTATTTGCAATAAAAGCATTGCGTGGCGGTGATTGCAAGATGTTCTGTGCAATAAGTGCGATGTTGGGAATGAAAGCCTGTGGCTGTGTTTTTCTCTTATCACTTATCCCGGCTGCTTTTATAGGCATAGGTATGATGATCTTTACTAAGAAAAAAGTCTTTTCCAAAACCTTGATACATTACAGCATTCCGATTGGGATTGGCGTATGTATCTATCTTATTATGAACTGTTCGGAATCATGCACATTCTTCTGAACAGCTGCCCTGTAAAAAAAATCAAATAATGTATATTTTGCGGAACTGCATCTGACATTGCAGAACTGTGGTTTTTGTGGCTTTTCAGAAAGGAGGACATGTATGAGACGGAAGATGATAGCATTATGCGATCCTGACAGTAATTATCTGACTCACCTGCAGGAAAATCTTGAGCAGAGGGAGAACTTTCCATTTGTTGTTAACACATATACAAATGCGCTCAGTTTAAAGGAAAGCATGAAGGAATATGAATATGAGGTAGTTTTGGCAGCTGAAGAGGCATTTAAGGAGCTTCGGAAGGATGTGGGGGATTCCCTGGTACTGCTTAAGGAAAAGGGAACTAAGTGTGATGCTGATGATTATATATGGAAGTATCAGTCGGCAGAAAATATACGTAAAGAAATACTTGAACACTGTGCCGAAAAAGGAAATCTTGATGCAGTGATAGATGAATGTGGCAGGCATACCAGGTTGATCGGTGTGTTTTCACCGGTGGGAAAAGATGTACAGACATCATTTTCACTTCTGCTTGGACAGTTCCTTGCAAAAAAGAAAAAAGTTCTCTATTTGAATCTGGAACCATTTTCGGGACTTTCATATATGGATAATGCCGGTGAAGGAAGGGATCTGACAGATCTTATCTATTACATGAACAGTGGAAAAGATAAGCTACAGTACAAGCTGGAAAGCATGATTAGCAGTATAGGGGGACTAGATTATGTGGCACCGGCATTCTCATTCATAGATCTGGCTCAGATAGAATCAGAAAATTGGATACTTCTTTTGAAGACGATAATGAAGTATGGCAAGTATGACTATCTTATACTGGATCTTTCAGAAATAATCCAGGGAGTTTTAAATGTGTTGAGGGAATGTGATGTTATATACACTATATCACAGCGTGAAGGAATGGGCGCAGTAAGAATGAAACAGTATGAGGAGCTGCTTGGTATGAATGATCTGGATGAGATACTGGAGAGGACCAGCAAATGCGAGATGCCGGTTTTTACAAATCTTCCTAACGGTATAGAAGAGCTTCCCTATACAGAACTGGCAGGATATGTAAGGAGTGTTGCAGAGGAAGAATTGGGATTAACTCTTTAGGAAAATGGTTCTGACTGCCTGCACGAAAAAAGAGTGGGACAGTTAACAATGTGGAAGGCGTTAAATGATGGATATTGAAGAGATTAAGATTAAATTAAAGGAAGAGATACAGTCGCAGTTAAGCTTTGACCGGGATATATCGGATGATGATGTATGGGAACTGATCGACAATACCATTGTGGGAACCGGGAAACGCTACGGTCTGTCGCTTCGGGACAAACAGCAATTTGCTAGAGAACTTTTCTATGCCATTCGCAGACTGGATATTTTGCAGGAACTTACGGATGATCCAAAGGTTACAGAAATAATGATCAATGGCTATGACCATATTTTTCTGGAAAGAGCCGGAAGCTTATATCGTTGGGAAAAGAAGTTTGAATCAAAAGAAAAGCTGGAGGATGTAATTCAGCAGATTGTAGCAAAGTGTAACCGTACCGTTAATGAAGCATCTCCGATTGTGGATGCGAGACTTGAGAACGGATCCCGTGTAAATATTGTCCTGCCTCCTGTGGCTTTGAATGGTCCTATTGTGACAATAAGAAGATTTCCGGAAAAGCCGTTTCTGATGGTTGATCTGATGCGGTTTGGTGCAATAAACGAAGATGCAGTAGTTTTTCTGAAAAAGCTGGTGATGGCTGGCTACAATATTTTTATTTCAGGGGGCACAGGATCAGGTAAAACAACCTTTCTGAATGCTCTTTCGGATTTTATTCCAAAGGATGAGAGGATCATTACGATAGAAGATAGCGCGGAACTGCAAATTGTAGGAGTAGATAATCTGGTGCGCCTCGAAACAAGGAATGCTAATGTAGAGGGCTGCAGTGAGATCACTATAAGAGACCTGATCAAGTCAAGCCTCAGGATGAGGCCTGACAGGATCATAGTAGGTGAGGTCAGAGGACCTGAAGCCATAGATATGGTGCAGGCACTTAATACAGGACATGATGGCTCCCTGTCTACCGGCCATGCTAACAGTGCTGTGGATATGCTGTCTAGACTTGAGACCATGATACTCATGGGGATGGACCTGCCTATACCAGCAATAAGGGGACAGCTCGCAAGCGGTATAGACATAATAGTACATCTCGGACGGCTTAGGGATAAGAGTAGAAAAGTTCTTGAGATTGCTGAAGTTTTGGACTTCGAGGACAGTGAAATAAAAATTCAGCCGCTGTACCGATTTATAGAGGAGGGCGAAAATAGTGAAGGAAAAATTATCGGGAGACTTGAGAGGGAAAATCCGCTCGTACATACTGAAAAGCTTAGGGCGGCAGGAATCAGGGAATGTTAGTGCAAGATATGATTATGATAATTATTGTATGAATGGAAAAGATATTGTTATGTGTTTAGCTGAAGGGATTGTACTTCTTGCATTGATAGCATATGTTTTTTATCGTTCACCCATAGCTTTCGTCGTTTTGACTCCTGCACTGATTCCGTTTATTGATTATAAGAGGAAGCAGAGGATAGAAAAAAGAAAAAAAGAGCTTACGCTTCAGTTTCGGGAGATGATGTATTCACTGATCGCTGGCCTCCAGGCCGGTTATTCAGTTGAAAATGCTTTTAAGAACAGTCACTCTGACCTTGTGCTTTTGTATGGGAAAGATGAAATGATGCCGGAGGAAGTAGAAATAATAAACAGGGGTCTTAAGAATAACATAAATATTGAAGAACTGCTCTTTGATCTGTCAAAGCGTTCGCATATCAGGGACATAACGGATTTTGCTGAGGTTTTCTCTATTGCAAAACGAAGTGGCGGGAATCTTCCGGAGATACTTGGTAATACAGCTTCTGCCATAAGTGATCGCATTGATGTCAGCAGGGAGATAGAGACACAGGTAAGTGCTAAGAGAATGGAGCAGAGAATAATGGATCTGGTGCCATTTGGGATAATACTCTATATTGATTCCACAACTCCTGGTTTTTTTGATCCGCTGTATCACAACATTGCAGGAGCTGCGCTTATGACAGTGCTTCTTGTGGTATATATTATAGCTTTCCTTCTGGGAGAGAAGATACTGAAGATTTCATATTAAATTGAGGAGTATGCGATGATAATAATACTTGTGATAATCATCACTTTTATGGCACTTTTTCTATTTTATGTAAGAAAAGAAAGTGTTCCTGCCGAGTGTGACACATCTACTATAACAAAGCCTTTCTACAAGGCCGGAATATGGCTTACATCCAGACTTATTAGCAATAAAAAGATAAAGAGTACATTATTACGGAAAAATTCTGAAAAGTTTTATCTGTTAAAACCGGGGAAGGATATTACGCAGGAAAACTATATACATCTGGTGAGCAAAATTAGCAACTGTCTACTGTTTCTTACTGTGGGCGTCCTGTTAGTACTGATGATTTCCTTTAGCACGGAAAATAACAGCATGCTTATCGCAGGAAATGTTTTGAAAAGAAATGAGTTTCCAAAAGGTGACTATATGGTGGAGCTTGATGTGTCAGTAGATGGCGAGAAATTTGATGCAGAAAAGATAAATGTATCAGCAAGAGAATACTCGCAGGAAGAAATAGAGAAAATGCTGCCGGATTTCAGGAGTCTTTTGGAAACTGCAGTGCTTGGAAAGAATAAAAGCCCGGATGAAATAACCACAGACTTGTCACCGGTTGACAGTATTGAAGGTTATCCCTTTAGTGTAGAGTGGAGCTTCGACCGTGAGTATATAAAAAATGATGGGACAATTAGGGACGAAATTCCAGAAAACGGGATAATTATGCAAGTAGGGGCAAAAATAACATATGGTGAATACAGTGAGCTGTATGAATTCCCTCTGATGATATATCCAAGGGAAATGACACACCGGGAGATTATACATACTAAGCTTTTGAATGCACTGACAGGTGCTGATGATGAAAGCAGTCAGAAGGATGAGTTTGTACTGCCAAACGAAACCGAGGGATATGAAATCAGATGGACCGAACGAAAGAAGGATAATACTTTTCTGTTTTTGGCTCTGGTAATTGCTTCAACGGTAGTTATTTTTTTTGCAAGCGACAAGTCAATAGATAAAAAAGTAAAGGAGCGTGATGAACAGCTTATTGAGGATTATCCTGAGATAGTCAGCAAACTGTCCTTATACGTTGGGGCAGGAATGGCAGTCAGGCTGGCCTGGAAAAAGATCACAGATGAGTATCTTTCACGAAAGGAAGGCACGGGCAATATGCGGTATGCATATGAGGAAATGTTGCTTGCTTCATACGAAATGCAAAGCGGAACAGGAGAACTGGCTGCTTACAGAAATTTCTCCAAGAGATGTCGCGTACAAAAATATGTAAAATTGGTTGCTCTTTTGGAACAGAATATAAAACTCGGTGCAAAGGGATTTATTGAAGCCTTAAGAGCCGAGTCAAGAGATGCGCTTGAGGATAAGAAGTCAGGTGCGAGGAAGAAGGGGGAGGAAGCAGGTACCAAGCTGCTTTTGCCAATGATACTAATGCTTATGATTGTAATGGTAGTGATCATTGTACCGGCGTTCATGACCATTTGATGCCGGAGACGGATAAGGGAATTTAGTCGGGAAAGGAGGCATAGAAATGGATCTTTTAAAAGCTTATTTTAAGGACGAAGGCGGTATGGGAACCGTAGAGGTTATTCTCATAATCGTTGATATATTTACTATTAAATAATATGTATTTAATGTATATAACATATTCTTATATACATATTATCTATTTTATATACATATATTCTTTATTATGTATATAAAGTAATATATCTATAATACTATTATCATTATTATTCTTAATCTTATATTCAAAGTATTCTATATGTTCAAAGGAGATTATTCTAAATGTTCAGAAGTAAAGATGTAGATATTATGACAATACCTTATTTTGAGATAATAAGGGAAAATAAAAGCATGTATGAGATAAGGTCTAAGTGTACGGGGCATTACTGGGCTATAGTACCTCTGACAAGCAGGAGGGGAGTGTATTATCAGTTGTTACATAAATATCATGAAGAGGATAATTATCATTTCCAGTTAGACTGTCCAAGTGTACTGGATGCTGTTCTGGAGATAATAAATCATGATGATTATAAGATTAAGGAGAAGAGACCGATATTTGAAGAGGTACTGGCTGAATACGGCTGATAATCCATATCTGGGACAATGGAAGTTGCTGTCATGCTATATGCTCTCTATGGACCCATATGAGCCTATATTTGACATTATATAGCTGGTGTTTCGCTATTCTTATATAGTGATATAACAGCCTAATTAAGCTCTGTAACGCATAAGATAAGAATTATTATATACAGAATCATTAAAGGGCTCTATGGGGTTAAAAGGGCTATAAAATGGTATAATAAGACACATGAGCTATTGATAGAAATAAGCCATATCAAGAAATGATGGATTAAGTAACTCATCTTTATACAGGGAGGGAAAACATGTCATCTGAAAATGAAATAGTAACATCTTCCAATGGATTACAAACAAATAATATTGTAGGTGGGCTAAAGACGGTATTTCCCAAAAGTGATGGTTTTTTTCCATTTTCATTGAATGAAACGCTCGTGTTTTATCTGTCCGATTTACACATAGAGGCATACATTTCTGAAGAAAAAAGCATTGAAGAACAAATTAATACTCTTGTTGATAGGATTATTAAAAGTTCTAATCTTCTTTATGCCAAATTGAAGTATCAAAAAGAGATAAAGCCTTATTCTGACAGGAATGATAAAGAAAAGATTGAAGAGATAGAAGCTATTGTTTTTAAGGATTTAACGGACAGAGAACGAAGATTAGCAAAGCGTTATAAGGATTTCTATGTTCTTTTAGGAGGTGATATAGCCAATCATATTAGATATGTATCTATATTTTTCCACAGACTAAAGGAATGGATACCCGAGTATAATATTTTTTCAGTATTAGGAAATCATGAAATCAGCGAGTATCCTACTGTAGAAGGGGCTATAGCGGATTATTCAGTTTTATGTGCAAAGGAAGGAATAGTATTATTACAAAACAGGGGTTTTGCTGATTTGTTTCAATATGATGATCTGGATATGGCTTGGGCAAAAGAACGAGGGATTAACGGTAATGTAAGGGGCATGAAGGTTATATGCTCTGATCTTTGTTTTTTTGGTGGTATTGGCTTTAATAAATATGATCAGATACATAATGCTGACACCATAATTACATCTGGGGACATTCAGAATAATGTTGAAAAGGAAAAGGAAGAATGTGAAAAGTTTGTAAGGGCTTATCATGATGCCTTGGAATTTGCGGATAAGTATAAAAAGACTCTGATTGTTCTGACTCATTATCCGGTTAGGGATTGGATGAAGGAAAGTGAATGTGATAGCAAGTGTTATTATTTTTACGGTCATAATCATAATAATGAAGCATTTCAGTCTAATGGGGCTTATGTATGGGCAGACAATCAGGTGGGATACAATGCCACAGACATTTCATTTAAAAATGCTGTATTGTTAGATATATATAACCCTTTTTATTCGTATGAAGACGGCATACATGATGTCAGAGTTGATGATTATATGCATTTTTATCGGTTTTTAGGAGAGGGAATGATTGGTACTAACGGAAAGTGTAAAAGGATAGAAAGCAAGCTTGATAAGGGCTATAAATTAAAAATGATAAAAAAGAATGGCTATTATGGATTCTTTTTAACAAACGGGAAGGAAGTTTCCATATGCAAGGGGGCAAACCCATCCAAAATCAGTTCTGGTAAACAGGGGATGGAATATTATTTTGATTATTTTGATAAGATGATTAACAGATATATTGAATTATTAACGCCGTACCGTGAATATCAGGAAAAGATAGCAATTGAGGTTCGTAAACTTGGAGGGGCAGGAAGCAAGCATGGACTTATTGTTGACTTTGATTTTTATCATCATATAATGATTAATCCTACAGAAAACAGGCTTTATTTTTATTATTCTCCGGTGTACGGAACAGGTATGTTGCTTAATGGTGTCAGTGGGTTATTAAATCACACTGGATATAATGAATTAGAAATAAAGAATAAGCTTGTGTCAATTAGTTCTGACTCTGTACTAAGCGAATACATTACAGATGATACATATGTAGAAGGTGCAGGACTACAGAAAATAGATATTTCAAATAGCCCATATGCTATATCGAAAGCCATGAGGAACTTGGAAAGAGTTTTTGATTCCGGGTTATTAAGGGATTGGAATGATGATCTGATCAATGATATGTTATTGGACAATCCTTTTGAACTACCCGGATGATATAAAATGCATGATTCCGTGAGAAGGAGTGAGGAAGAATACTCATTCTACCATGAGAACCAATCATCTATCATGTCATGGATTAATATGACAGGAAAGGTAATGATATTCAATAAAAGATCTATAATAAAGAATTCACTTTCGAGATATGCTTTTTTGCCAACATAGAGTCCGTTAGAGTCTCTAAAATAGCCTAAAACTATGGATAATAAATCGAAAATCCAGCCTATACCGCAGAAACCGAATGTAACCAGATAAAGGATACCTGTGCCGATTTTGCCGACATAGAAGCGGTGAAAGCCCTGACAACCGAAGAAAAGACATAATAAGAATGCTATTGTTTTACTTTTAGGACTCATGATATAACCTCCGGGCGAGTTCTTAAAACAATAATATCATAAAACATATATCTGACCACCACCAAAACGGTGGGGATGAATAAGAAACTGATGATTTAAAATACCTATTAGAAACATATGTTAACTGAATGTGAGGAATGCTTATGAATGCACATGAAAAGAGAACAGCGATTTTCGATAGGATATTTAAATTTGATCCTGCTTATAATCATAAGGTCTTTTCGCAGGAAAATGTAGATTCCAAGACACTTAACAAAATAATCAAAAGATATGCCCCTGATGCCGTTCCGGAGTCAGTTCTGGGGATGTATTACCCCAAAAAGAGCAAAAGAAATAAGGCAGGGATACTTTTCACTGACTATAAGATCTACTGCAGTTTTAAGCGGGGAAGGAATTATAAGATCTGGTATGACGAGATAGTTAATGCCCAGACTGGCTTTTTAAGCAGTAAGAAGCTGACTCTTACCATGGATGACGGGAGCAGGATTAAGCTTAAGACTACTGCAAGGCTCAGCAAGAAGATCTGTGACTTCATTAAAGAGATTAACTTCTACAATGATGATGTCGGTGAATACAACGGGAAGATAAAGTTTGATACTACAAAAGCATCCATTCCGGGTGCTGTTACAGGTGCCGAAGCCTTAAAACGGAACATTATAAACCGTTCTTTCAGTGAGGAAAAATATCACGGTTCTCAGGGACATGGTTTTGCTGCTGAAGATGCAAATAACCTTGTAGACCGGATAATGGGTAAGAAAGCTACTGTTATTGGAGGAGATAATTTAAAGGACGGTCCCGACAGAAGGATCATAGGCAAGGACGGTGCAACATACCTGATTCAGACAAAATATTGTAGAACGGCTGCAGACAGCATAAATGCCTGTTTCAATGAAAACGGATTCAGATATGATGGCATGTCCATTGAGGTGCCGAAGGACCAGTATGATGAAGCTTTAAAGATTGTTGATAATCTCATCAAGCAGGGAAAGATTACCGACATAAATGGCAAAATAAAGGCTGAAGACATCGTAAGAAAAGGGCATATAACATACAAACAGGCTGTTAACATTGCAAAGGCAGGTACGGTTGAATCTCTTGTATTTGACTCTATAAATGGAGTTGTTGCCTGTTCTTCGTCATTTGGAATAAGTGCGGCTGTAGCACTTGCAACAAGCGTATGGAGCGGAGAAGAGTTTAATGTGGCTGTAAAGAATGCCGTACAGACCGGAATGAAGGTCGGGGGAGCATCTTTTCTGACCTCCGTAATAGCATCCCAGCTTTCAAAGGCAGGGCTTAACAGTCTGTTGGTGGGATCAACAACAAATTTCGCAAAAGCTCTCGGAAAGACCGGATATCAGGCTATTGCGAATACATTCAGGACAAGTGCCATTTCAGGAGGGGCAGCCTTAAACAGTGCTGCAAAGATACTCAGGAATAATTTCATAACATCACTTATATTTGTATTTGTCTTTGCATTCTTTGACCTTATAAACCTGATAAGACGGAGGATATCATTTAAACAGTTTATTAAGAACTTTATAGTTCTTGTTATATCAGTGTTTGCAGGTTCCCTTGGCGGAATAGCAGGAGGAGCAGTCGGGGTAATTATTATTCCGGGAATAGGTGCTTTTCTGGGTGCCTTAATAGGAGGTTTTCTGGCAGGTTCCCTGGCTGCTACTCTGGCACAGAAAGTATTAGGGGTCTTTATCAAGGATGATGTTGAGAAAATGATAAATATACTCAATGAAGAGTTTAGGATCATCAGGGATGATTACCTGCTTTCGGGTAATGAAGTAGAAAAGATATCGGATAAGCTTGCAGCAAAACTGGATAAGAAGACTTTTTATAAGATGATCGCCAGCAAGGACAAGCATCAGTTTGCAAGGAATCTTTTAAAGCCTATTGTGAATAGGCAGTTAAAGAAGAGGAAGAAGATTGTTGAGCCTGATAAACAGACCATGCTTGCCATAATAAAACAGATCGCTGATGAAGGGAACGCAACAGTATAGGTGGAAGGCTGATATGGATAAAGAAATGATGGATAAACTGCTTTGTAAGGCAGTTGAGAAGTATGAAATAAGTGTTACGGAAAAGATGCTTAAAAAGGTTCCTTCTCAGAGTGTTTATGAGACTCTTAAGGCTGAAGGCTTTGATTATGCACAGTTAAGGAATAAGCTTTATTCGCTTGGTAATGTACTTGAAGAGGATAAAAAGAAGAAAAGCTATGTTACAGCCATAAATGGCGGTATTGGAAAAGCTAATCCATGTATTGTTTTAACCTGTATGGATAAAGATACTGTCTACATAGATGCATTCGCACCTGAAGGTTTAATAAACCAGCATACGGCTAAAAAGGTCGTAGAAAGCTTAAAGAAGGTGTTAAGTAGCCGCTAAACAGATACATGGTTTTGAACCTCTACCTTTAGATTAGATGTTTAATCCTATATACTCCCCCAAACACATAATCCAGCCGAATTATAACCGTAATCTTTTATTTATGCCGTCTTCATCATGACACAGGAAACAAAGGTTAATATATACCCCCTAAAACCACAATCATTATGATTATAATATTAACCTTAAAAATACGAATATAAAGGTTATTATATGCCCCATAAAGAACATGTTTCTTATGGTTATAATATTCACCTTAAAAAACAGATATCATTACTGCTCCGGCATATCTTATGTGTTACTTCTGCAGGAAGAGGATAATTGGGCGGGAATACAAATTATGTAATAAACAATACAGTATATTTTATGTACTGATATAATAACCGTAAGAAATAACACAGAATCCTTTTGAGCTTCCGGTATGACTATATAATAAATAAATTGAAGGAGAGGCGGGAAATGGCAAAACGTTGTTATAATTACGAATCCGGAGAATATGAAGAGATTGAACGGGACGGTTATAGCTGGGATCAGGGAACATATGTCTATAACTGGGATGACAGTGAATACGAGGAAGAAGATCGTAGACGCAAAAGAAAAGAAGAAGAACGGAGAAGAAGGGAAGAGGAAGAGGAAGACGAGGAAGATGAAGACGAAGATGATTATGATAACGACGAAGAAGATTACGGTTATTCCAGTTATGCTTCTGTAAGCAGTGCCGCAAATGATGTAGGGGCTGGAGGCTGTCTTGGTGGTTGTTTAGTTGGAGTAGTCGGGTTAATCTTTCTTATTGTAGTTGGTATTGTGATAATCGGTATTGCTATAGCTACTCTCTTTTCCGGCGGACTGTTCCTTGGGGTGCTATTGATTATAGGTATAGTAGTTATCGGTGTGATATTGGTTATAGCTGCAATTATTTCTGCAATATCATCTGGCGGAAACAAATGATTTAGTAATGTTATACTTGTGAATGTAGTGCAGGAACTTATGTAGTGAGAGGGGGAATGGCTGATGCGTAAACAGAAAATAGTTAATCTTAGTGGGAGTGATACAGATAAGGTCAACAAACTGCTGGATCAAGGCTGGGGTGTTCAGATACTTAAGACAGAAGACGATGCGGGTTATGCATGGGTGGTATTGGAGTATAATCCTGATGATAAAAAACAGAAGATTTTTAACATTGGCGGTATGGATACAGATAAGGTTAACAAACTGCTGGAACAGGGGTGGATTGTTCGTACACTTAAAACAGAAAATGAAATGGGTTATGCGTGGGTAGTACTGGAATATGATCCAGATAATTAAACAATGCTCAAGGTCATTGATAATAAATAAAGGAATCTAAAATATAGCCTAAAATCATTCAAAGACGGATACTTAGAGGAAAAAAGAGACTCAAGTATCCGTTTTAATATTATCGTGCCTATAAACCTGTATTCACATCATAAAAGGGATTCTACGGGGCTGTATGAGGCTATAGATTCTATAATAATTACTGCTGATTTCTTGGTTTAGAGGCTGCTATAGTGATAATTCGCAGAAATAGAAAAAATAACCCCTTATAACCTTCCGAGCTGTATATATATTAAATCAGGGGTGGACCCTATAATGATAATATAACCTGAAACAAAGGTTAGGGAACAGAGTTAAAGCAAAGGGGGTTATTATAAAACACAGCAGACACCGTTAAAGGTAAGAAAGGGGTAATGTTATGAAGAATGAAATGAAGAGCTTTGAGTATAATCCGGTTAAAGCAGGTCTTTTGGTTGCTGGAGCAATGTTATTATATGCAATACTTCCGATCGACTTAATCCCGGATGTGGCAGTAGGCATAGGACAGCTTGATGATGCCATAGTCCTTACAGCAGGAACAATCTTTGAGGTAGTTAATATCGTGAACGCCATTAAGCAGAAGCGGCAGGTAAATATGGCGGATGTGAAGAGATATGACTACAGCGAAGATGCAGAAGACGCTGATTACGAGGAAATCTGATTCTATGAATATCTTATAAATGCATAAAAAGAGCCGACAGGATAATCTGCCGGCTTTTTTGTTTATAGGGGAAGTCTATCCCTTCTTATAAGTAATAATGTCCTCTATCTTGCAATTAAGGATCTCACAGAGCTTATCCAGTGTGCGTGTGCTGACCGGATCATTGTTCCGTAAACGGGAAAGCTGACTGGCACTGATTCCATACACATTAATCAGCTTATACTGCGTTACATTCTTCTGTTTCATGGTTTTCCAGAGGTTATCGTAAACAATCATAATGCTTATCTTATAGCCTGGTAGGTATTATTCCTTATTCAGACAGCTTCTTTATCCTTTCCATTGTATCCTTATCGAACTGTCCGTTGGCAATGGCATTCTCCATCCAGAGCCTTAATGCATCCACAGTCATGGAGAGTTTCTCTAAACGTTCCTGTATAGCCAGGAAATCCGGGATCTCATCTTCTGACAGTTTGCCGTCCTCTGCTATCTCTACAAGCCGGTCCTTCTGCTGGTTTAGGGAGTTGATGGATGCTAAGAGCCCCATGGAAATCTCGGCAAGTGATGATAGTTCAATTTCAGGAACATACTCTTGTCCGATTCGGCACTCATGGGAACAGTAGTAGTTGCATAAAGCAGGTTTCTTATAAGCTGCAGCCATGGCAACAACATCCTCAGGCTGTACCGTGACTTTCTCGCTCTCAATCTTTTCAATCCTGCTTTCAGATATGAAGTCCATAAGCTCGCTTGCCTGTGCTCTGGTCAGTCCGGCATCTTCACGGCTCTGAAAATATATGTTCTTATTCTCTTTTACAGACTTTTTTCCCATAACAGGAACCTTCTTTCTTTTGGTTTTATGACTTACATATTATCACCATATGGCTTATTTATAAAGAATTACAAAATCCAGTGCCTAATTTGCTGATTCCGGTGAATTAAGGAGCAGTATCTTCCTGCTATGGACATATATATTGTCATGGTTCTTATATACAATAACAGTGTAGTGAAGAGGGAATGCATGAGAGACATGGTGAGGGGGATCTCATTCATACCTCTGAAAAGCTTTAACTGCCACCGATAGCGGTCTGGTGAGGGGAGAAAACTATGAAAATAGAAGAAAGAGTCAGGCTATGCCGGCTTATTGAAAAAATGAATAAGCACAAGGCATATGCAAAGTCTATCGGTGCAGTTGATGCTTCTAAGTTCCAGGGAAGGGACATTGGCAGGAATGATAGGAAATAATGCACTGCCATCACAGAATGGTCTTACTGAATCCAGTTAAGACGGACAGCAGGAGGTGAAAATGGGAATTATGGGAAAGAAAGCAGCGGATCATGAGTTTTATTGTGTACATTGCGGGCGTAAAGCACTTCCTATATGCCGGACCGGTAAGATTAGGGAAGCCGGGCACCTTGAGAAGCAGTTCTGTTTCTTCTGCGGGAGCGCAACTAATCATGCAGAATGCATTCCGGGTTCAGGATATGATAAGGATGAGTTCTTTAGGGAATACAATGACGGGAACTTCAGTGCTGAGGGACAGCGTATAATCCCGTTCCTTAAATGGTCATCCCAGCGTGAGAAGGAAGAAGAGCTTATCTGTGATGATGAATGGCTAAATATCATTCCTTTAAGGGAAGCTAACTGATCCTATAAAGTTTAAAGACAAATCACTGTCCTTTTGAATGATCATCTCCTGACTGGGACAGTGGATAACAGAATATAGTGCATCTGAGCTGAGCAAGTAGGAGATAACCTATGATCAGCTTGCTGACGGGACCCCTTTCAACCCAATTGCTTTATTTTATCCCTGTCCGGTAGACTGCTTGGATGCTGACTGCTGGACAGCCTTTTCTTTCAAAAAAGAGACCTTAAGTCTTAAAAGACTTAGGGATCTCTTTTTATTTTGCAAAATTAGAGAAATACAGGGCATCAAACCACTGTAGTGAACATATATTAAATTCAGTCTCCTCCGTATAATTTAATCATAAAGCAAAGGGGTGGCAGGAAAGAGCCACAGAACATAAAACAAACAAAGGGGTTTACCAAGGAGGAAAAGGATATGACAACTACAGCTAAGAGATCAAATGTTAAGAGTTTTTACCAGGCAGACAGCACAGCAAAGAAGCTTTCAGATATGGTTAACACGGTTGAGGATATAATAGATAACGAGTTCACAGAAGAGACAGCAGAGCCTCAGGCAGAAACAAAGAAGAAAAAGAGCATACTTCCGGGCGTTATTACAGGAGCCATAATTTTAGCAGTAATCGTAGCAGTTGCCGTTGGAGCATTATCGGTTATTGTTCCCGCTGTGCTGGCTATAATAGGACTTATTGCACAGGCTGTAATGTTCCTGCTTCCGGTATTTGGAATTGCTGCATTAGCAATATTAGTAGTAGGCGGAATCGCAGCATTAGTAGTCCTTGGGGCTATAGCAGTACTGGTTCTTCTTATAATCATCTAAGAGACATTTAAAGAAACTTTTAAAGGTGGATACTTCAAAGGCAAGTATCCATCTTTTTTAATTAATTATCGTAACCATAAGCCTATATAAGCCTTATAAATCATAAGACAAGGAAAAACCTAAGATACTTTCTAAAAGGCGTTTATGGGGCTATAAAGTGCCATAAATATTGTTCCCATAGCCTTGATTATCATCATTATAAGCATTACCGAACATACTATCACCACCGTTTTGGTGGGTATTTTTTCTTTTCTACTCCGTCTTATACACCACCTATTCACCCATACCGACCACCTACGCAGGATTCATTGTATCCCATCCCCTCTGTCTGATATATTCAAATCATCAAAGGAAAGCCCAAGCATAAAGGGCAAGACAAACATCCATAGGAGGAAAAAATCATGACACAGAATATTAACCTTACAGACGCAGCATTAGAGCAGGTAAACGGCGGCATAAATGACTTCCCTGAATACGATATGATAGGCATAGTAGTAGGCAAGCATCAGGCTGATCCTTATGCATATGATGTAAAGGGCGACAATGATGTAATCTACATCTGCTACTATGATGAGACAGGTGATATAACCCCGGGAACAGAGGTTTATATGTTCCATAATAATATCGACAATACCTGGCAGATAAGACAGATGACATTCATGTAAGCCGGCATATAAGGAAAGATACGGAACAATCCGATATAAATATTAAGAGAAAAGGGCATCTTTCGATCATTAGGTTGGTTGGGAGATGCTTTTTTGATATTGAAA
>CAMOJK010000053.1 GCA_946616835.1 uncultured Lachnospiraceae bacterium | reverse complement strand
GGCAGCTTATGCAGCTTCAGGCACTTGATAATGTGACGCGTCAAGTAGACCGTCATGGCCGCAACCTGAAGTGCCTGGCCAGGAAGATGAACGGCAGGATAGTGATCGATAGTATTAAGTCATATGACCAGGATATGTCATTTGCAGAGGAAACCCTTAAGGACACCTTTAAGGTTAATCCGGACGGATCCCTTGATTTCCAGGGCTTCCTTCCTCCTATGACCACCAAGATCAAGAAGGACAGTGCATTCTTTAAGTACCTGAAATATGAGCGTTTCGGGATGCAGCCGGACTTTATCAAGAATATAGAAGTGCCCAGGCTGCGTCACTGCTATTACAAGTCCTCAACCGTATGGGACAGACAGGGCAGTACTTCTGATTTCTGCTATCCTTTCCTTAAACATAAAGAATTTGCGGATCCCAATCTTAAGATCACTCACGATCAGAATACAAGAGCTGATAAGGAAAATCTGCATGGAAGAGTCTATAGGATTCCGAAGCCTGCTGATGATGAAACAAAGGAAACACAGGCCGCTTATGAGAAAAAAAAGGAAAAATTCGAGAGGGTTATGACCCAGGACCATGTATACCTTCCGGGAGAAGAGGCTGAAGAATTCAGGGTAAAGGGTGAAGAACTGGATAAGGTTACGGGTAAACTTGGAACGCTTATTTCTGACATCAGGAAGCTGGTTATTAGGGGCGATAGTAAAGAAGATGAAGCCGAGAGGAAGAGATTAAGCAAAGAATACAAGGAAAAGCATAAAATTGGAAATATTCCGGCATATCTTAGAGAATTTAAGACAGACTATACTGATGAAGAAAAGAAAAAACTCTGTAAGCTTGTTTATGAGCTTAAGGATATGTATGAAACCTATGATTTCCGGTTTGTGGCACATGGATTTCAGGTCATGCTTGAAAACGGAAGCGAAGCTATCGGAAGGCTTGATCTTTGGATGCAGCAGTTCATGTATTTCTTTGCCAATGCCTTTAAGGAGGACCCTCTTGTCAATGATGAATTAATGAAGCTTGAAAATAAGGCTGATGAAAAGGCAGGAAAGGAAGCACTTTTCAAGTCCCTGCAGGATGAAAATGGCGACATAACCCTTCCTACATACCTGCATTACGACCTTAAAGCATATGAGGGACTCAAGCGGCTTGCTTCTGACGATACCCTTGACCTTATGAGGCTTAAGCTTAAGGCACTTGATTTCAATGAGAAAAAGATACTTATGAACAAGCTGAGGGCTCAGGAGATGTTAGAGCAGATAGAAGAGGCCAGAAAGAAGGCTTTGATCTTCTACCAGCTTATGGGTTGGACCGAGCACCCCCAGTGCGACTTCTTCCTTAAGGAGGAGGATTACAAGAAGTTTAATGATATCAATGAACTGGCGGTGGATCCGGGCAAGACTTACCTGTCCATAGATAACCGGAATTATATGTACGGAGTGAAGGAATATGCAAAGTATGTTTCCAAAAATGAGTTTGCACGGGCCTTCAAGTCCGAGGAGAAGAAGCGTCATGATCCGAAACGATGGAATGATCTGGAATTCGGTATACATGCAAAGGATACATATGATTACTCACAGACCATGAGATGGAATGTAGTGCGGGGCAAGATAGACAATCAATCCCTAAAATCAAGTAAATCAAGTGATTATTGGGCATAATTAGAGTATAATATAATCTGTGTGTCAATTAATTATGTCGACCAGTCAGCACGAATCCGAAATGATTCTTTTGGAGGCCGGGTAACCTATATTAAATATTAAGGATGATGAACTTGCAGAAGAATAATCTTAAGAAATGTATGATTTCTTCATTTTCGGCTATGATGCTTATGGTTGTAATGGCAGGATGTAGAGATAACGATCAGAGGATTCGAATGTACTGTAAATTTCGAAAAAAAGGACAACAAGATCATTGTTACCACCGGTAATGCGGGCATATTCGTTAAGAGCGTGTCCGTGATCAATGACAAGACAGAGAATGTCTATGCGGCACTTACAGGTGACCAGATCGTTATAACGAATATACGTATATCATATAAAGAACAGTAAATGCTTCCGAAAAAGATAAGACAGGCTGACAGACTAATGCCTGTCAGTTTATCGGGATGCAGGTGTCTGGAGGGGGATATATGCACTATAACTGTCTTATAGTAGATGATGAAGTAGAGCTTGCCAAGATGACGGCAGAATATTTCGAGATGTTTGACATAAAGACGCAGTATGTTGACAGCGTCTCTTCGTGTTATGACTTCCTTGATAAAAATGAAGCTGATCTGATACTGCTGGACATCAATCTGGGGGATGGTTCAGGCTTTGATGTATGCAAGACCGTAAGGGAAAAGTACAGGATTCCAATACTTTTTATAAGCGCCAGGCAGAGCGATGATGATGTGCTGATCGCTCTCAGCATAGGCGGGGATGATTATATCAAGAAACCGTACAGCCTGGCTGTGCTCTTGGCCAAAGTAAAGATTAACCTGAAGAAAATCGAGGAGATTAAGAAGATATCGGTTGTCGGGGAGGGAACAACGGTCAACGGAGAAGGAATAGGAAATTTATCATCCGACGGTAATGCAGGTAATGGAAGCAAAGGCAGATGTTTTATGATTGAAGATGCTACCATGTCGGTGGTAGTGGAGGGGCGACATATCAGCCTTAAGGCAAAGGAATTTGCACTTCTAAAATGCTTATATTCCCATAAAAATACTATAGTTACCAAGGATGCCCTTTTTGAGGAAGTATGGGGGGATACCTTCTATTCTGACGGAACACTTAATGTGCATATAAGGAAGCTCAGGGAAAAGCTGGAAGAAAATCCAAATGATCCGAAGATAATCAAGACTATCTGGGGGACCGGATACATACTGGAGGAGCCTTCCGAATGAAGGGGTTAAAGAAAATAGCGCTCTTATATACATTTTTTATGGGTGTTGTGCTGCTTGTTATCTGCGGTCTGCACAAAAGTCTTAGTTTTGCCCAAAGGGTACCGGACTCATATACGGATGAGGAGCTTAAGATATACAAGCAGATCTGGGAACATATGAGTAATTCCGTTGAGATGTACAAGGAGCAGACCTTTATATTTACCGTATATATCTGGGGACTGATGCTTCTGGCGGGATATATCCTGCTGCTTGTCATATATTTCAAAGATCTGAAACCCATAATGGAGCTTCAGAAATTCGCAGAAGAGATCGCAAAAGGAAATCTTGATGTTCCGCTTCCAATGAAAAAGAACAATAGCTTTGTGGAGTTTTCCGAGGGCTTTGATATCATGCGTGAGGAACTGAGGGCCTCTAAGAGAAGGGAGATAGAAGCAGAAAATGCCAAGAAGCAGTTAGTGGCAGAGTTAAGTCATGACCTGAAGACTCCCGTGGCTACCATACAGGCGACATGTGAGGTCCTGGAGATGCAGATATCCAGGAAGAAGGATGAGTTGGAAAAGCTTAAGGGGGAATCGGAAGGAATTTCAGAAAGTGATATGGCGGTCAGATATGCGGAAATTGAAAACCTGGAGGAAAAGATCGGGTATATCACAAGAAAAGCCGACACCATACAGGAGCTGGTGCAGAATGTCCTTCATGCCACAATTGACGATATGAAAGAAGTCACTTTGTCCATCGATGAGTACCATTCGACAGAGATAGAGGGGTTTATTACCAACCTCAAGGAATACGGTAAAATCGTTATGGAGGGACATATACCCGGCTGTCTGATATATATGGACAGGCTCAGGATGGAGCAGGTGATCGACAATGTAATTGGCAATTCCTATAAATATGCAGGGACGGATATACATGTTTCATTTAAGGAAATCGAAGTCACGGCCACGGATGAAGGTAAGAAAGAGCGGTTTATCAAGATAATCATCAGGGACAGAGGAAAGGGAGTTTCTGAAGAGGAACTGCCACTTCTGGTAGAGAAGTACTACAGAGGGGCTAACTCCAGGGATAAAAACGGATACGGACTGGGAATGTACCTAGTAAAGCTCTATATGGAAAAGCAGGGGGGCGGCTTTGAATATTACAACGATAACGGCTTCGTGGTTGAGCTGCTGGTTAAGAAAGTGTAAGAATGAAATGTGTTTTATACGGTATGGAGAAAAATATGTTAAAATATTCATAATGTCGTAACTGTATGGTCCAATCGTGTTCAAACGGATTCTGCGATGGAAACAAATGACCATGCATAGAGAGAACGGGGGGGAAGAAACATTTCTTGAAGGAACAGGTTGATTGCCATTCTGGTGATCATGTTTCCCATAAGTAACATTATAATGTACTGCCGTAAGCTCCATAATGAGATAAATGATAATATAATTTAGAACGAACCTGCAGAAAGGAAACGAGAATGAATCAAAGCAGTAATGAAAAATTCATAACTTTTGTCCTGACGCTGGCTTCTGCCGGAATGATAATAGAGAATATAATGATGGGATGGGAATTCTGGATGGTTCCCGTTGTTTTTGCAGGGGTTGTATTGATCTGGGTCATCAGCCTGACTGACCGTCTCGATGAATTTGTCCGCAGCGTAGTATTTTTTGGAATCGGTGCACTGCTTTTCTTTTATCACGGTATACACAAGACGAGTCTTTTCGATGTGGCTTTGGTGACTACGCTTATTCTGGCAACGTTTTCACTGTTAAATAAAATGTACATGATGAATATCCTGCTTCTTGAGTTTTTTTCCATATTATTTATTCATGTCATAAATCTTCCGGGAGGAGATCCCATACAGTACGACAGCCGTACTGTCTTAAGGCTTCTGCTTCATATCATCATAGTTCTTTTGGTGTACTATTACTGCGCAAAATCCATAGACGACAGGCTGGAAGAAGCTAAGGAAAAGCGGATAAAGAATGAGCGCATAGAAGCGAATGATGCAAGCATGGAAGATTTCCTGTCGAATATATCCCATGAACTCAGGACGCCGGTCAATGTAGTAAACGGCATGTCAGATCTTCTCATAAAAAAGGGTGTGGGACAAGAAGCAGATGCCATCAAAAATGCCGGTGTAAGGCTTGCGTACCAGATAGAGGATATACAGGATTATACCGAATGCAGGAGAAATAAAGTTTTTCTTGAAGAAGATAATTACATGAGTATTTCGCTCATAAATGATGTTGTGACTGCTTTCCGCGTGAATGACAGTAAAGGCAATCTGGAACTTGTAGTCGATCTGGATCCGAAGGTTCCTACTATGATGCGCGGTGATATCAAAAAGCTGCATAAGATATTCCGTCATCTTCTGGAAAATGCAATAAAATTCACGAAGAACGGCGGTATCTGCGTAAAGATGCATGCGGAGGATATGGATTATGGCGTGAATCTTATCATAGAGATGATGGACACCGGTATCGGAATGGATAAGAATGCAGTTTCAGCCATTTCCGAGGGTATGTATCAGGCAAATAAGAAGAGAAACCGCAGTTCGGGCGGAATAGGCCTCGGTCTTTTCATTGTATATGGTTTTGCACATAAGATGGGCGGGTTTGTAAAGATCGAAGGTGAGAAAAACAGGGGGACGATAATCCGTGTAACCATTCCCCAAAAGGTCGTGGATGGCAAACCCTGTCTGATGCTTAAAGAACGTTTCAAAGGTGCGGTGTTATTTCATGTAAAACCTGATAAATATAAGGTTCCGCAGGTCAGGGACTTTTACCGCAGTATGGCGGCTAATCTTGCGGCAGGTGTCGGCGTCCCTCTTTATGCTGCCGAAACAGTTTACGAAGTAGAAAGACTTAAGGATAAACTGAATGCTTCATTTGTGTTTATGGGGCAGGAAGAATATGAAGAAAACCGGGGCTATTTCGATATGCTGTCGAAGGAGGATATCATAGTTGCGGTATCAGCTGACCAGGGATTAAAGGTATCAAAGGACAGCAGGGTAGTGCTTATGCCTAAGCCGCTGTATGCATATCCTATTCTTAAGGTTCTGAATGAAGAAATCGATGCAAAGAATATGGAAAACGAAGACCTGGGAGAAAGACCGGTATTTGAAGGTGTAAGGGCTTTGGTTGTGGATGATGAGCCAATGAACCTTGTAGTGGCTACGTCTCTTTTCCGGGATTACAAAATGATAATCGAGACCGCAGGAAGCGGAAAAGAAGCAATACATAAATTCCACAATAATGAATATGATCTGATATTCATGGATCACATGATGCCTGAGATGGATGGTGTTGAAGCGATGAAGCAGATCAAGTCTATGGCTGAAGATTTAAAACGCGATATACCGGTTATAGCGCTTACAGCCAATGCTGTATCAGGTGCCCGAGAGATGTTTATAAGGGAAGGGTTTGACGGCTTTATCGCAAAGCCCATCAACACATCGGATTTTGAAAGGGTTGTGCAGAGAGTATTGCACGGAGTAAAGACAGGCAAGGGAGGTGAGGTATAATGAATCCGATCGCACTCTTTAAAAAAGCCTTTGCTGTCGTAAAAGATCCGGACAGGGATTTTACCGAGAGAATATTTCTTATACTTACTTTTATGTCTGAAGTGGCCGTGTTTGTTGCGTTTATCGGCGATCTTCTCACGGGTGAAAGTATCTATGAGATAGCGCTTCTTTTGGGGATCCTTGTATTTGTTCCGCTGGTTGTAATGGTATGTCTGTATTTTGACAGGCTTAAGCTGGCCATCAGGATTATAGTGCTCAGCCTTGTGTTCATAATACTTCCGGCGCTGTTCTTTTTCGGAGGCGGGCTGCAAGGCGGCGGTGTCGTTTGGATAATATTTGCATTCATGTATGTCGGACTCGTTCTTAATGATAAATGGCGTAACATAATGTTTGCGGCAATCGGAATTATGACGATAGCTTGTTTTCTGACTGCATATTATTATCCCGAGTTAGTATATCCGCACAATAATGATACATTCCATATGGATTTCCTTATTTCACTTTTGCTGGTGGGAATCCTGTGTTTTGTAATGACATGGTCACAGGGCAGGCTGTTTGCGGAGCAGAGTGCGCGTGCAAAAAGAGAAGCGGAAAGAGCTGAGGAACTGACTCGTTCTCAAAACCGCTTTTTCTCAAGCATGAGCCATGAGATACGAACTCCGATCAATTCTATCTTAGGCCTGAATGAGCTGATACTTCGTGACCAGAGTGCTTCGGATGACATTGTAAGGGATGCTTCAAGTATACAGGGCTCCGGAAAGCTCCTTTTAGCACTGATAAATGACATTCTGGATTTCTCCAAGATAGAGGCAGGAAGTATGGATATCGTGCCCGTAAATTACCGTGTGGGTGATATGCTTTCCGAGATAGTGAATATGCTGTGGCTCAGGGCTCATGATAAGGGACTGGGTTTTGAAGTAAGCGTGGATCCGGAAGTTCCCGTGGCTCTGTATGGAGATGAGGTACGTCTTAAGCAGATCATTATAAATCTACTGAATAATGCGATTAAGTATACTAAAGAGGGACGCATTGAACTGCGTGTTGAAAGCAGGGATATAGATCCGGAAACAGTTGAGCTTGTGGTCTCTGTTTCGGATACGGGTATGGGTATAAAAAAGGAAGCCCTGCCGTATCTCTTTGACGCTTTTAAGAGAGTGGACGAGGGGAAGAACAGTCATATAGAGGGAACAGGTCTGGGACTAAGTATCGTTAAGCAGCTTGTGGAGCTGATGGACGGAACGATATCCGTTAACAGCGTGTATGGTGAAGGCTCAACCTTTTCCTTTAGTATACGGCAGGCGGTTACGGATCACAGTGCCGTGGGTGTTCTCAATATACACAATCAGCAGGTTATAAAGCGTAATGAGTATGAAAGCAGCTTCCTTGCTCCGGAGGCAAGGATACTGATCATTGATGATAATGAGATGAACCTTGAAGTGGAGAGCAGGCTTTTAGCGGATACTGATATGGGGATAGATACCGCTTTAAACGGGAAGGATGCCCTGGAGAAATGTCTGCGGATTCATTATGATGTCATCTTTATGGATCACCTGATGCCGGGAATGGATGGAGTTGAGTGCTTTGGACAGATAAGAAATCAGGCTGGTGGACTTAACAGGAATACGCCGGTTATTGTACTGACTGCAAATGCCGGAAGTGAAAACAGGGAGCTTTATACTAAAGTCGGATTTGACGGATATCTCGTAAAACCTGTTTCAGGAGAAGCAATGGAGGAAATGCTTATCAGGCATATCTCCGGGGAAAAGCTGATCCTTAGAAACATTATGAGAGAAAATGATGAGGTTATCAACGCTTCCGACAGATATGCGGAGAAGCTTCCTGTTATTGTTGCTTCTTCAAGCATGAGCGATATTCCCGACGAGCTGATACGTAAACTGCATATTCCCATCATTCCTTTTGTTATCCGGACTGAAAACGGTATATTCAAGGATGGTGTGCATCTTGATGCTTTTGAGCTGATACGGATCACCAAGTCGGGAAATGAAGCTGTGTCTGATGCTCCGGATGAAGATGACTATACGGAATTCTTTGCCGGTATCCTGCAGAGAACACACCATCTGATATATATAGCCATAACAAAAAGCATGAGCAAGGACTATGTGATCGCTTCCGAAGCTGCGAAATCATTTGACAATGTAACGGTTATAAATTCCGAATGCCTGTCCAGTGCAACCGGACTGTTAGTGATGATAGCATACAAACTGATCCAGCAGGGGCTTCCTGCCCAGGAGATCATTACTGAACTTGAAACGGTAAAGCATCGTTTGAAGTGCAGCTTTGTAATAGACTCAACGGAATATATGGCAAAACGAAATCTGATAGGAAAAGGCGTGGACAGGGTAGCAAAGGCGCTTAACCTGCATCCGGCGCTCAGATTCCGAAAGGATAAGGCGTACATTGGCGGAATATGGATGGGAAGAAGCCGAAGGGCATATAAGAAGTATATCAACATGGCACTTCCTCCTGATACTATTCCCGATCCGGATGTCGTTTTTATTACATATGCGGACATACCGTTGGAGACTCTTAAGTGGATAGAGGAGGAGATAAGGAAAGTTGCATATTTTGAAAATGTGATATTCCAGCAGGCGTCAGCGGCTATATCGTCCAACTGCGGACCGGGAACATTTGGTATCCTTTATTTCCTAAAATCCAATAAGTCATATAATCTTGCATCCTATGTTGCGGAGACGAGGACTGAAGAAACTGTTCCTGAAAGGGAAAGCGACAGTGCATATGCGGATGATGACTCGGAGATGGATACGGAGCAGGAGGAAGAACTTTCGGAAGAAATGCAGGAAATGCTTGCTTTCCTTGATGAACTCGGATCGGAGGATAGTCTGTCTGAAACGGTCATAGCTGAAGAAAGCAGTCCCGGAGAAACTGCTCCGCAGGAGGGGATAAGTGAAGGAGAATGGTACGAAAAACTTGAAGGTATAGATTCCGAAGCGGCAATAAAGAACAGCGGTTCAGAGGAGGCTTTCAAGGCTGTATTAAAGATATTTTATGAGTCGATAGGTGAAAAGCACGAGGCACTTGAAAGCTGCTACACTTCAAAAGACTGGGAAAACTATACTATAAGAATCCATGCGCTGAAGAGCTCGGCTAGGCTGGTAGGTGCTATGGAACTGGGGGCAGATGCGGAACGCCTGGAGGCAGCAGGGAAAGAAGGCGATATTTCCTACATTGAGGAAAAACATGCAGCCGCTATGGATAAATATCTGAAATACGCTGAGATTTTGGCCCCGGTATATGAGGAAGTAGACGGAGCAGATGAGGAAGAAGATAAACCGGTTGCAGATGATTTTCTAATGGAAAGTATCTATGAGGGTCTCCGGGAAGCTGCGGAAAATATGGACTGTGATATGATCGATTCCATTATGGAGGAGATTGCGGGATATGCGATCCCGGAAGCGGAGAAGGAACGGTTTAAGATTGTATGTGAGAAGGCAAATATGTTTGATTATGAAGGAATGATTCAGGCACTTACAAAATAAAAAAATAGGAGGAGAATGCCGATGGATGTGATCCTGGAGAACAAAATGAAGAAGATATTCAGAGGGGAGCTAAAGTACAGCTCGTCAAACCTTGCATTTAACATGCTTATTTCAAAAATGCAGAAGAGAGTTGCTGCGAATCCTGAGAGCCTGGATGCATGTATGAAAGATCTGGAAGCCTTTCTGGCAAAATATCCGATCGTTGCCAAAGTGGATCTTGCAAATATCGCGGCACTTTAAATCAGCCAGTAATTATAAGGAGGGGTTAATATGTATATCAGCTTAGATGAAACAGTAAAAATGATAAATGAGGGGAAGGTTCTTCATATCGCAGCGGATGAGTCGTTGCTTGATAAGCTTCCAAAGGGCAGATGGATAGGCGGAACCACACCATATTTTATCAGCGAGGACGGCGGAGTGTTCTCAAAGGAAATGCTCTTTGTATATGAGATTGATTATGCGGAAGAGATAAGTATTGCCACATATGGTAAATATAATATTTTTCAGATCGTTGAAGAATGCTATGACAACGGACTTACCACGATTATTATACCCTACGGTTCTGCTGTTGCTACCAAGTATGCCAAAGAGGCACCGGAGATAGAGGAATTGCTCATGCATCCGACTATAGGCTGGATCTCCGGTTTTGATCTGGATGAACCCGGTGAGGCAAAAGTATATGATGGAACTACAGGAATGTCATATACTGACAAGGCAGTAGTGATGTATATCAAGCTGCCGGAGAATAAGACTGCGATGATCAATATGATCAATATTTTCAGGGATGATAAGTCTGATCCGGTCATCAGGTTTAATGATAACGAATTAGAGGCAGGCAGGTGTACCGTGAATGATAAGGAGGTATGTCTGGCCGAGTATATCAAAGAAAATGGCATAGAGACAGGTATGCCGCTTGTAGCGGATTATAACGGTTCTTATTTCAATACTTCTATCAAGAGCGTAGATGATAAAACAGTTGGATTTTATGCACCGGTCTTCAAGAATATCGATTATCGTTTTGCTACTCGTGTAGAGGATTATGAGGGAGAATTTAAGAACAAGATCGATGAAGCCGGCGCCCATGCTCCTGTGTTTTCATTCAACTGTATATTAAATTATCAGTATGGAAATCTTAACGGAAGAAAGATAACACCGTATACAGGACCGGTTACATTTGGCGAGATCGCTTATCAGATGCTGAATCAGACACTTGTATATTGTGAGGTTGTGGGACAGGATGATTGATACCGTTATACAGATCAATGATACGGTAAATGAGATTGCCTGGGGGACATTCGGAATTTCCCTTCTTCTTGGCACGGGAATAATATGTACCCTGATCACAGGTTTTTTCCAGATCACGCATTTAAAACACTGGTTTTTAAAAACCTTTGGTATCATGCGCAGTGAAGGACGTATAATCAATGATGCAGGGGCATTGTCCCAGTACAGAGCGTTCTGTACTGCACTGTGTGCGACTATCGGTACCGGGAATATCGCGGGTGTCTCTACCGCAATCTGCATGGGCGGACCGGGAGCTGTGCTATGGATGTGGGTAGCGGGGTTCCTGGGCATGATGGTAAAATTTGCGGAAAATACCCTGGGCCTGTATTACAGAAGAAGAAATCAGGAAGGGGCATGGTCCGGCGGACCAATGTACTATCTGCAGGACGGACTGGGATCGATAAAGCACTGCAAAGGACTTGGAAAGTTGCTGGGCGTTATGTTCTGCCTTTTTACCATGCTGGCTTCTTTCGGAATCGGCAATATGGCGCAGATCAATAAGATAACCATTAATTTCGGTTCAACCTTCCTTTCGGATGTGGATTACGGCCTGTTTCTTGGTGCACCAAAGGTTAACTGGCTGATAGGTATGACACTTATGGTTGCGGCTGCTGTTATAATAATGGGAGGATTCAGACGCCTCGCAGCCGTATCGGAGACTTTGATACCCGTCATGTCAGTAGCATATATTCTGGGGTGCATAGTGATGATATTACTGAATATATCAAAGCTTCCCATGATCTTTTCTTCCATTTTCCGGTTTGCCTTAGGTCCGGATGCTGTTGCAGGAGGTGTGGCAGGAACAGCAGTACAGTTAGCGTTTAATACCATAAAGAATGGCTGTAAAAGAGGTGTGTTTTCAAATGAAGCGGGCCTCGGTTCGTCCGTAATGGTACATAGCAATACCAGTGTCAGAGAGCCGGTGAGACAGGGAATGTGGGGAATCGCAGAAGTTTTTCTTGATACTATGATAATATGCACGCTTACGGCACTGGTAGTGCTGGGATCGGGGGCCATCGACCTTGAGACAGGACTTGCTGCTACCGGAACAAATGATGCGACTCTTGTCACGGAAGCATTCGGTACCATGCTGGGGAAGCCGGGGGAATGGTTTGTGGTGATAGCAATCACACTTTTTGCCTTTACCACCGTATTGGGATGGTCTTACTATGGCGCAAAAGTAACGGAATATCTTCTGGGCGTTACCTGCGGACGAATCTACAGGCTGATATTTATCGGCGTTATGGTATTCGGTGCTGTGATGGAGTCTAATCTGGCATGGAGTATTTCGGATACTTTTAACGGGCTTATGATGATACCTAACCTTATAGGTCTGATCGTACATGTGCCTTTGCTGATCAGACTGACAAAAAACTATACAGACAGACGCATAAGAGGAAAAGATATTGCACCAATGCTGTCATTTGATCCGGATATACAGAAGGATGCGCAGGCAGCAGTTCTAAAAGGCGCTGATTAGTAAAATACCCGGCTCTGTATTATAATATACACATCAGGAGGATTAAAAATGAGCGAAGGGAATAAAGACGTTGCTATCATAGTGCTTCAGTACAGTGTTGTAGTTAAAGGCATCGAGAGAAAACTGAATGAGGCAGGATATCAGACCTCGGTTATTGAAGATGATCTTGCAAGAATAGAGGAATTCTCAAGAAGTTCGGATATATTCCTGTTCTATCTTCCGGGTGATGTGACCAATAAACTGCTAATGTTGGAAAAAGTTTCGCATGTTTGTGAGAACGTGAAAGAGTGCAGGAAAAATATGATCCTGATAGGCGAGCCGAAAGACCGTCAGGAACTGACGCTAAAAGCTCCGGTTGTATCTGAGTTTGCCTGGCTGGACAGGCCTGTTGAGATCAATGTACTTGAACATGCAATAGAAAATGTCATTGCCGGAAAAAATATAAATCCCGGAAAAAAGAATATCCTGATCGTTGATGACGATCCCTCATATGCAAAGATGATACGCGAGTGGATAAAGGGGGATTATCAGACCAATATCGTGACAGCGGGAATGCAGGCAATAACATTTTTATTGAAGAACCACGTGGATCTGATACTGCTTGATTATGAAATGCCGATTGTGGATGGACCACAGGTACTCCAGATGCTGCGGCAGGAACCGGCTACAGCGAAGATCCCTGTGATATTTCTGACAGGAGTCGGTACAAAAGAGGCTGTGGAGCGAGTCATGCAGCTTAGACCGAGCGGATATATCCTGAAAACAACATCAAGAGACGATCTTCTTAAGTATCTTCATGGAAAACTGGGCTAAGGCAGTGTTATCATTTAATTGGCAGTGATAACAAAATATAAAGGTACTTAATAATTATGCGAAAAGTGACTGCAGAAGAGCGGCAGATACTTATAGATAATCCCGAGCTTGTGATGTTTGATCCGTATAAAGCCATGAAAAACCACAGCATTTCTTTAGCAAAAGCTGTGGTGGTGCCCATGGCTTTTTGTATGTTTTTCTTTATTTTTGCTATCAGATATGATCAGTTTTTTGAACGTCATGGCATACTGATGGCATCATTCCTTTTTCTGGGGATATGTATCAGCTCTGCGGCTGTTCCCCTTGCGTATGTTTATTTTGATAACAGTAACTACAATAAGGAAAAAGCGGTTCATTACGCCGGAAAACTTAAAAAACTTCTTCCGGTAAATTTAGTGTGCAATAAGGTAAGGATATCCTGGATCACATATGAAAAAGCAGAAGGTGAATATATAGAGGATGGAAAGCCGCAGATGTTCGGTTATAGTGCATTCGTGAACATTATAAGTCTTAAACCGGGAGATGAAGTGGTATATATAACGGACAGGAAATACTTCTGGGCAATGGTTAAGAGGGATGTGCGCACGGAGAGTTTTTATGTGACGGAAGATGAGTGATCATTATGGGGGAATAATGAATTAATGCTTGACTTTCGGAGATACCATTGATAATATAGTGTTGTTAGCTAACAATGTTAGCATATTGCGTTAGCAAAAGAAAGGTACTGCTGAAATGCCCAGGGATAAATCGGTCAGTCATATAAAGATCATGGCAGCAGCCAAAGCGGAATTTTTGGAAATGGGTTTCGAAAAGGCCTCAATGCGGCATATAGCCGATCGCTGCGGTATGACTGCTGCAGGAATATACCGTCACTGCGCAGATAAAGAAGATCTTTTTTCTCAATTAGTCTCACCGGCAGAGAAAAATCTGATGGCCTGGGCGAATGCGCATATGAGCAGGTATGAGGAACCGGTGAAGAAGAAAAGGAAGATGATATGGCAGGATTCTTTCATTGACATGATGCGCGAGGTTATATATCCGAATATGGAAGATTACCATCTGCTGATCGCCAAATCGAAGGGGAGTAAATATGAAAATTATCTTCACGATATGACGGAGATGGCGCAGGATAAGTTTCTGGCTTATCTGGATGAGATGAGAAAACTCGGTATCAATGCACCGGAAATGACAGCGCCGCAGTTACATCTTCTGCTTACTGCATATCTGACAGCGCTTTTTGAACCGGTGGTTCACAATTATCCGCCGGATGAGGCAAATGAAGCGTTGGACACTTTGGAGAAATTTTTCCTTCCGGGCTGGAAGAAGCTGATGGGTGTCTGATCAGCATTAAAAATAAATATCGGTAATACATGCTCACCGTCTGGTCCTTTATAGGATCAGGCGGTGAGGTCGTTTTAGGGGTAAGTAAACAAAATAGAGAAAGTGTTAGCAAAAAATGATCAGAAAAATCTGAAAATTTTAAAGGTTCTAAGGAGGAGAAAGGAAACGATGAACGAAGAAGCAGCAAAAGAAGACAGTAAGTGGTTTGCAACATTGCTCTCATATGCAAAGGGGAGTGGAGCAAGGCTGGGGTTATCTGTGGTATTTTCAATGATAAGCCTTTTATCGGGGCTTATCCCGTACTATTGTGTATATCGGATTCTTGACCGGTATATTGCAGGAAACCTTGATATGCATTTTGTATCAGGCTATTGTCTCGCAGCACTCTTAGCATATCTGATAAAGGTGGTATGTTTTGGAATATCTACGGGAATATCGCATTATGTGGCTTTTAATGTCCTGGAAGCTTTGCGGCTTAAGGTGGCAGATGCTTTTTTAAAGGCACCGCTGGGGGAGGTATATGCACATTCGATAGGAGAGATCAAAAGTGTGATCATTGACAAGATTGAAGATATTGAGCCTCCTCTTGCACATGTGGTTCCGGAAGGTGCGGGACATATCCTGCTTCCGATAGTGTGTTTTATCGCACTTTTATTTGTAGATGTCAGGGTAGCACTTGCTTCGCTCTTAGCTTTGCCTATAGGACTTGTATTTATGATACTTACTTTTGTGATAAGCGGTAAAAATATGGAGAAGTACCAGAAGGCAAATGCCTCTATGAGCAGCATGATAGTTGAATATGTGGAGGGAATTGAGGTTATCAAGGCCTTTGGAAAAACAGGAGTGAGCTATGAAAAATTTGCGGGTGCGATATGTGATTACAGGGATTTTGTCATTGAGTGGCTTAAGTCCACATGGATAACGATGAAGCTTGCGTTTGCTTTTATGCCTGCCACCTTGCTTGGCGTGGTTCCGGTAAGTATTCTGTTAGTCAGTAAAGGAAGCATGACGGTTTCCGAGATGGCTCTTTCAGTCATGCTGGCAATGTCCATGGTGATCAGCATGGCTAAGATCGAAGTATTTTCAAACGGCCTGAGACAGATGCAGTATACAGTGCTCGAGGTAAAAAAGTTTCTTGACATACAGAGTCTGTCAGAGCCTGCAAAGGAAAGGCGACCGGAAAATTATACGATCGAGCTTAAGGATGTTCATTTTACTTATGATGATGAGCAGGGAGAAGTACTTCACGGGATAAGTCTTACCATGGAGGAAGGCAGCTTTAATGCCCTTGTGGGACCAAGCGGCGGCGGAAAATCCACAGTGGCAAAACTGATCGCCAGATTCTGGGATGTAAGCAGCGGAAGCATTAAGATCGGCGGTATAGATATAAAAGATATGAAGGTTGAGACACTTGCTGATATAGTAAGCTTTGTGACACAGGATAATTTCCTGTTTTCGAGGTCAATAAAAGAAAATATACGTCTTGGAAATCCCAATGCAACGGATGAAGAAGTGATGCAGGCAGCCAGGGCCGCATGCTGCGATGAGTTTATACAAAAGCTCCCTGATGGATACGATACATCTGCGGGAGAAGCCGGCAAGAGGCTGTCAGGAGGTGAAAGACAGCGGATCGCCATAGCCCGTATGATGCTTAAAAATGCTCCAATAGTGATTCTTGATGAAGCAACTGCTTTCACAGATCCGGAGAATGAGACAAAACTGCAGGAATCTATTGCAAACCTGACAAGGGGGAAGACCTTATTGGTAATAGCACACAGGCTTTCAACAATAAAAAATGCTGACAGGATCGTGGTATTAAATAATGGTGTTATCGAGGATACAGGAACTCAGGAAGAACTTATGGAAAGATCACAGCTTTATAACAGGATGTGGCAGGCTCATATAGGAGCCAGGAACTGGGCTGCAGGAAATGTAAAGGAGGCATAGGAAATGTTCAGGACAATAAAGAGGATCATAGAATGGTGCGGAGATTTTAAATCGAGCCTTTTTATAGGCTTCATATTTTCTTTCTTTTCTTCCTGGGCAGTGGCTGCGCCTGTGGCTTATGCAGGGTATGTCATAGGAAAGATAATCGAAAGCATTAAAAATGAAAATATCGTTGATCAGACGCTTGCGGTAAAGAGTCTGGTTATCATAACCCTTATGGTAGCAGCCAGATTTCTGTTTGATTATCTTAAAGCACGCTGCCATGAAAAGATCGGCTATGAGCTTGTGGCAAGAGACCGCCTAAAGATAGGAGAGGCTTTAAAACGCGTATCACTGGGGTATTTTCAGACCAATGATACGGGAGCTATTCTTAATGCCATAACTACAGGACTGGCAACCCTGGAGAATATGGGGATTCGTATGGTTGACGGTTTTATCGGCGGATATCTTAATTTTATCTGTATACTTTTATTCCTTTTTATCATCATACCCGAATGTGCGCTGATAGCAGTGGGAGGTGTGTTTCTTTCATTTGTTTTCCTTGTGATGATTTCAAGGCACAGTGCTGCCAACACAAAGGTATTGAATGATGAAAATGAACGTCTTACAAGAGCTTCACTGGAGTATACCAGAGGTTTGCCCATAGTCAAGTCGTTTGGAATGGGAGGAGCTTCCGTAAGAGATTTCACTAAGGCCTGTGCAAGTGCAAAAAAAATAGCCTTAAAGATCGAGTGGGGATTTATCCCGTATAACTGTTTGCATATCTTTGTCCTTAAAGCTGCCAGCGTGTGGATGATACTTGCCGTCATGTATGCGGGAATATCAGGAAGGCTGGAGCTTTCCATGGTACTGATCGTTTCGTTTCTGTCAATGTCGGTATTTAATTCCGTGGAGCCTATTGCAGACAGTGCTCATGTTTTATCGGTTATAAATAACGCATTTGACAAAATGGAGATGTTCTCTGATACAAATCTGCTGGATGCGGAAGGGAAGGATATAAAACCGGATAGATTCGACATTGAGTTTTCGCATGTGGATTTTTCTTACTACAATGCACTATCAACAGAAGACAGACAGGTCCTTAAAGATGTTTCGTTTACTGTGCCACAGGGATCCACAACAGCAATTGTAGGCCCTTCGGGAAGCGGAAAGTCAACGATCTGCAATCTGATAGCCAGATTCTATGATGTAACAACCGGCAGCATAACACTCGGTGGAGTTGACGTGAAAACATATAGTCTGGACAGCCTGTTAACAAATATTTCAATGGTGTTTCAGAATGTATATCTGTTCAATGATACGATCAGGGCAAACATCTGCTTCGGAAGGGATAATGTGTCGGAGGATGAGATGATAGAAGCGGCAAAGAAAGCACGTTGCCATGAATTTATCATGGAATTGCCGGATGGCTATGATACTGTGATCGGTGAGGGAGGAGGTACTCTGTCAGGAGGGCAGAAACAGCGTATCTCCATAGCAAGGGCAATACTTAAGGATTCTCCTGTCATAATCTTAGACGAGTCCACTGCAAGCATCGATCCTGAAAATGAGCATCTGATACAGGGGGCGCTTACAGAACTCTCCAAGGGTAAGACCGTGATCATAATCGCACACAGACTGGCAACGATCGAAGCGGCGGATCAGATAATTGTCATAGATGACGGCAGGATTGTTGAAAAAGGCAGACATAGAGAACTGCTTGATCTCGGAGGAAGGTATGCTGGCTTCGTGAAGATCAGGCAGCAGGCTGAAAACTGGCATATTGCATGAAAACGATCCTTCTCCGGTGCAGTGTATTGATCCGATATAATCCGAAAACTAAAAATATCCTCTGCTTCAATCTGGGCGGGGGATTTTTATTACAAAATATGTTTATCCGGAATGCTGTCATTGTACGATGGAAAGAGTCGAAAACAAGTACACTTCCGGCCTTTTTTGTATGCTGCCGAATGGTTTATAATATAAATCATAGTATACTTACAAAAAGATGTGAGAGGTGACCGATATGTTTAGAAAAATGAGAAGATTTAAGCAGCAGATCAGCGAGGAGGAATGCGTAAGGATACTTAAGGAACAGCCACGCGGAGTATTATCAATGATAGGTGATGACGGGTATCCCTACGGAATACCTATGGATCACCTGTATATGGACGACGGACATATTTATTTTCATGGAGCGAAGGAAGGGCATAAGATCGATGCTATATCCAGATGCGACAAAGTAAGCTACTGCGTATATGATGAGGGATACCGGAAGGAAGGCGAATGGGCGCTAAACATCAACAGCGTGGTGGTATTTGGAAGGATTCATGTCGTGGAAAATGAGGAAAAGAAAAAGGAAATCTGCACTCTGCTCTGCAGAAAGTTTACTGATGATGAAGCATATCTTCAAAGGGAGCTGGAGAATGCTTTCCACAGAGTGAACTGCCTGGAGCTGGTACCGGAGCATATGACCGGGAAGCTGGTCAATGAAGCATAAAATATAATATGAAATGTATTATAAATTACAGGTGTAGATGTTTTGTGGGGGGATAGAAGTGTTTAGAAATAAGGTGTGCTTATCTGATAAGTGCTATATCGGTAAAAGATAGTCACATAGAAATAATTTGAGGATGATTTATGTTCTTCATACAAAAAAGCAGCAGAGACGATTTGATTTTTCTGCTGCTTTTTGCTTATGTGGTTATTAATGAATGATCGCGCCGGTATCATTCGCAATATATGGGGTATCTGCATTTTTATGCAGGTGTCTTGAAAAATTCCCCGGAGAACCTCTCCGGGGATATTTTTTGTGATCGTAAAACGATCGAAGATCAAGGATTAATACTGAGATTAGTGCTGAGCAAAAGCATCGTTGTAATCGCATGGTTTGAAAGTTGCTCCTGAAACACTAGGCGCTACGTCTGGATTCGGATTTGCCTTCATTGCCGAAACGACAGAAGGTAAACGATTGAGTACTTCTCTAGGAAGTGTAATTCCTTCAACAGTACCAATGCCGTCGCCAAAGTCGAAGATATAGCTATAGGTTGCGATATTCCACTGTGCCGGGTTGTCTACTTCCCATCTGCCGATAGTGATGAAGCCCATACCAGGGTAATCGGCGTCTGAACCAGCTTGTATGAACCAGGTTCTGTCGAATACCATACAGAAATCGCTATTCTGTACATAGAGTGTTTCTGCTCCTATCTGATATGCATACTCGTTGATGTCGAACAAACCATTTGTGATACAAGCATTAACCGTAGAATCAGAGAAAGATACTCCTCCGGTAGGCTGCTGCTGTTCCGCAGGCTGCTCAGTAGGCTGCTGCTGTTCCGTAGGCTGCTCAGTAGGCTGCTGCTGTTCCGTAGGCTCAGTACATTGCTGCTGCT
>CAMOJK010000052.1 GCA_946616835.1 uncultured Lachnospiraceae bacterium | reverse complement strand
GCCAAAATCCGGCGCAGTAAACGACAAAACGAAAAGAGTTTTGTCGTTTACTATAATAATTACGATCTACCACTTCATCACGCAGGCACCGTATGTAAGACCGCCTCCAAATCCAGACAGCACTACGGTATCTCCTGCCTTTATCCTGCCGCTTCTGTTCAGTTCATCAAGGAGCAGCGGGATCGAAGCCGATGATGTGTTGCCCGTCTTGTCGATATTTACCGGGAAATGTTCCATGCCCGCTCCGAGGCGTTTTGATATAGCCTCTATGATACGGATATTTGCCTGATGCAATACAAACAGATCCACATCAGCTGCCTTAACTCCCGCATCCGCCAAAGCTTTCTCAATACACTCAGGTACCTGTCGAACTGCGAATTTATATACCTCGGCACCATTCATATGAACGAACGCATCCTTGCCCTCATATTCATCTTCCTTATCCGGATCGGCTTCTCTTTTCCGGAAGTAAAGCACGCCGCCCTTTGAACCGCTGCTTCCCTGCGCCATACTGAGGATTCCTCTGCCTTCTTCCTCGCAGTTTTCCACGAATACAGCACCGGCTCCATCACCGAAAAGTACACAGGTGCTTCTGTCCTCCCAGTTTATAATGCTGGAAAGCACTTCGGCTCCTATTACCAGTGCATTTTTATGCATACCGGATGCGATATAGGCACCGGCCGTCTGAAGTGCGAATAAAAATCCCGAACATGCTGAATTGATATCAAATGCCACCGCATTATCAGCACCTATTTCTGCCTGCACCTTGCATGCCGTACTGGGAACCATCACTTCACCGGTACAGGTGGCAACGATTATCATGTCCACATCCGCCGCATCTTTCCCGGCATCTGCCAATGCTTTTTTTGCAGCCTCTGTGGCAAGAGACGCAACCGTTTCATTCTCTGCAATATGTCTTTCAGACATTCCCGTACGCTCACGGATCCATGCATCGGATGTATCCACCATCTTTTCCAAATCGAAATTCGTTAATACCTTTTTGGGCAGGCTGCTGCCTGTTCCCTTTATAGTAATTGCCATAATTCACCTTTCGTCTTTTCTGCTTTATCAGAATGCTCTGAATCTGTCATATCTCTGCGCAACAATCTCTTCCGGGGTCATTCCATCGTACTTCTTTAAGAAGTCCATGATCTTTTCCTTCAGATACTCACCGATTCCCTTTGCGGTATCCTTGTCAGCTCCGCCGAATTCCGGAATGATCTCCTCTATTACCTTGAGGCGCTTTAAGTCCTGGGCAGTGATATTCATCACTTCACTGGCTTCCTTGGCACGGCCCGCATCCTTCCACAATATGGAAGCAAAACCTTCCGGGGAAAGGATCGAATATGTAGCATTTTCCAGCATCCACACTTCATTTCCCACTGCAGTTGCAAGAGCTCCGCCGCTTCCGCCTTCTCCTATAAGGATTACAAGGATAGGCACTTTAAGGGCTGACATCTCCATGAGGTTCCTTGCGATGGCCTCTCCCTGTCCTCTTTCCTCAGCTTCTATGCCACAGAATGCACCGCTGGTATTTACAAAGCTCACAATGGGACGGTTGAATTTCTCAGCCTGCTTCATAAGACGAAGTGCCTTTCTGTATCCCTCGGGCTTCGGCATTCCGAAATTCCTCTCACGGCATTCCTTTGCATTTGAACCGCGGATATCCGCTATTACCGTAACAGGTTGCTCTGCCAGGAATCCCACACCACCAACTATAGCCGGATCATCCGCAAAACACCTGTCACCATGGGCCTCCACAAAGCTGTCAAAAATATGCTCCATATAGTCAAGCGCCGATGCCCTCTCTATACGGCGTACACCCTTTACCTTTTCCCATGCTGACTTGTACCTGTCGAGCCATACACGTTCCTTCAGGATCTCTGTCATATGGAAATGGAATTCCTCACCATGGAAATCCGACCATGTGTTTTTATTGGTACATTTATGGGCTCTTATCAAAAGATACATTATCTTTTTAAGGCTTCTTCTGGGTATTATGCCATCCACGAAACCATGCTCCACAAGGAACTCCGCTGTCTGGAAACCCTCGGGAAGTTCCTGTCCTATGGTCTGCCTTATAACCCTGGGGCCTGCAAAACCGATAAGTGCCCCGGGCTCAGCCATGATCACGTCGCCCAGCATTGCAAAGCTTGCAGTCACGCCGCCTGTAGTAGGATCAGTCAATATAGAGCAGTAGAAAAGCCCTGCCTCACCGTGCCTTTTTATGGCAGCTGAGGTCTTGGCCATCTGCATAAGTGAGATGATACCTTCCTGCATCCTGGCGCCACCTGAACAGCAGAAGATAAATACGGGAAGCTTTTCTTTGGTAGCACGTTCTATTGCTGCTGTAACACGCTCTCCCACCACATGGCCCATGCTGGCCATCATGAAACGGGAATCACAAACACCGACTACAGCTTCCTCTCCGAATATTTTGCACTTTCCTACGGTAAAAGCTTCCTTAAGACCGGTCTTTTCCCTGGCTTCCGCAAGCTTTTCCTCGTAGCCTTTATAGTCCAGCGGATTGGATACTTCCATATCCGTGAACCACTCCTCAAAAGTGCCGGGATCGGCTACCATCCTGAGACGGTTTCCGGTCTTTACACGGAAATACCCTTCGCATTCGTAGCAGATATACCTGCGCTTTGCAACGATTGCCTTATCCACCATCTTGCCACACTTGGGACATTTGATAAGACCTGTCTCAACCGGCGTTTCTTCCTTTTTAAAGATCTTGCGGTCTTCCAGAAATTTCTGCAAACCCATTATTACATTCATTTGTCACACCTCATCAGTCGCCTACCGCAAATGTAAGCTCTGCCTTTGCGGCTGTTTCTCCATCTACTTTTGCCACAGCCTCTGCGATCCCGAAGGGGCCTTTCTGCTTTATGATGTTTACCTCAAACATAAGCACATCACCGGGAACCACTTTTCTGCTGAACTTAGCTTTGTCTATACCCACAAAGTAAGCAGTCTTTCCCTTCCACTGGGGAAGTCCCAAAAGCGCCACCGCACCGGTCTGTGCCATTGCTTCTATAATAAGTACTCCGGGCATTACCGGATTTCCGGGAAAATGACCGGCAAAATACGGTTCATTAAAGCTAACGCTTTTTTTTCCAACAACCCTTACACCGGGCTCCAATTCCTCTATGGTATCGATGAGTAAAAACGGTGACCTGTGAGGAATTATATCCATGATCTCTTTGGTACTGTAAACAGACATTGTCCGCTCCTCTCTTCATAGCCGGCATCATAACCGGCAAAAGATTTTGTGATTATTCCGAAAACTTCTTTACAACTACTGCCGCATTGTGTCCGCCGAATCCCAGCGAATCCGAAAGGGCATACTTTATATCGCCCCTGTATTCCTCTGCACAGTAGTCAAGATCAAGCTCTTCATCCTTTTCTTTGTAACCGACTGTCCTGTGCAAAAAGCCTTCCTGAAGCTCCTTTACGGTAACCACGAATTCCACCGCTCCTGCTGCACCCAAGAGATGGCCTATCATTGATTTGGTAGAGTTGACTTTCAGCTTATATGCATGCTCGCCGAATGCAAGCTTAATTGCCCTGGTCTCAAACAGGTCATTGTAATGTGTTGCCGTACCATGAGCGTTGATGTAGTCTACATCCTCAGGCTTTATGCCGGCATCAGCCATTGCAAATTTCATAGCCATTGCAGCACCGGAACCGTCTTCCGCAGGGGAAGTAATGTGATAAGCATCGGCTGTTGCTCCATATCCGACTAACTCGGCAAGTATCTTTGCACCGCGCTTCTTCGCATGCTCATATTCTTCCAGAACTACTATGCCTGCACCTTCGCCCATTACAAAACCGCTTCTTCTCGCATCAAAGGGAAGCGAACAGCTATTCGGATCATCTGAAGTGCTGAGTGCAGTAAGTGCCGTAAAGCCCGCCACGCCCACGGGACTGATACATGATTCCGTTCCGCCTGCAAGCATAACATCCGCATCGCCGTACTGGATGGTACGCATAGCCTCACCTATAGAATGAGTACCTGAAGCACAGGCAGTCACTACATCTATATTCTTTCCCTTAAGGCCATAGGCGATACTTACATTTCCTGCTGCCATATTGGATATCATAAGCGGAACCATGAGCGGTCCTACTTTTCCGGGTCCCCTGTCTATGATCCTCTGATGCTCCCTTTCCACTGTCGCAAGGCTTCCAATTCCGCTGCTTATGGCACAACCCACACGGAAAGGATCCTCTTTTTCCATATCTAGGCCCGAATCCTTAAGCGCCTCGCCTGCAGCAGTAACTGCGAACTGGGAAAAACGTTCCATACGCTTTGACGACTTTTTATCCATACTGAGAGTGGGATCATAATCCTTTACCTCAGCGGCAAGCTTTGCTTTGTAATCAGTAGTGTCAAAGGCAGTGATGGGGCCAAAACCAATCTTTCCCTCTTTTACTGAGGACCAGAAACTTTCCACATCATTGCCTATGGGCGTCACCGCACCAAGGCCTGTCACAACTACTCTCCTGTTCATCATATCTCCTCCCGTCTATATAGCCATTCCGCCGTCTACGCACAATACCTGTCCCGTAATATATGAGGACGCATCTCCTGCCAGGAAAGCTACTGCTTCAGCAATGTCATCAGGCTTTCCTATCCTTCCCAGGGGAATGTTTTCTATAAGTTTTTTCTTAGCATCTTCTTTCATGGCATTCGTCATATCTGTCTCGATGAAGCCCGGTGCCACGGCATTTACACATACTCCCCTGCCCGCAAGCTCCCTGGCCACACTCTTGGTCAGACCGATAAGACCTGCCTTTGATGCGCTGTAATTAGCCTGGCCGGCATTTCCCATGACTCCGCTTACGGAAGAGATGTTTATGATCCTGCCTGACCTCTGCTTTAAGAACACCCTTGAAAAATGTCTTGTCATATTGAAAGCACCCTTAAGGTTAGTATCAAGCACCTTGTCATAGTCATCTTCCGACATGCCCATGAGAAGCCCGTCTCTGGTGACGCCTGCATTATTTACCAGGATATCCAGCTTTCCATACTTTGCAACTACTGCCTTTGAAAACTCCTCGCAGGCCTTAAAATCAGAAACATCACACTGCATTGCTTCTGCACTTCCGCCGGCTGCAACTATCTCTGCCACAGTTTCCTCTGCTTTTTCTTTGGATCCGCTGTAGTTAACTACCACTGTAGCACCAAGAGAAGCAAGTTTCTTGGCAATGGCTTTTCCTATGCCTCTGCCTGCACCTGTGACTAATGCTGTCTTTCCGCTTAACATCCGATTTCCTCCAATAACTTATCCGTAACTGTCAGCACGCAAGAGATTCTGACAATGCCTCAAGCTCCTCGACGGTTCCAACATTGAAGACTTTTACTTCCTTATTAATACGCTTCATAAATCCTGCCAGAGTCTTGCCCGGACCAATCTCTATAAAGCAGTCCACACCGTCAGCGATCATTTTCTCAACACTCTGCTGCCATCTGACGGGTGAGCAGATCTGCGCGGCAAGAAGTTCCTTTATTCCCTCTGCCTTTGTGACAGGCTCTGCCGTCACATTTGTAAGATAAGGTATCTGGGGATCAGAAAGGCTTACCTGCTCCAGCTCTTTTGCCAGAAGCTCTGAAGCTTCCTTAAGGAGTGCCGAATGGAAGGGACCGCTTACATTCAGGGGAACACAACGCTTTGCACCTGCTGCCTGACATTCCTCAGCAGCCTTGTCTACAGCTTCCTTCGCACCTGTAATAACAATCTGTCCGGGACAGTTGTAGTTTGCAACGGATACAGGCTTTCCTGTTTCCCCGGCAATCTTTTTGCATGCAGCGTCGGCCTGCTCAGGTGAAAGTCCAAGCACTGCTGTCATACCGCCTCCATTGGGATAAGCGTTCTGCATGTATATCCCGCGCTTACGAACTACAGGGAAAATATCCGCAGGCTCCATTACGCCTGATGCTGCAAGTGCTGCATACTCACCAAGACTTAAGCCGGCACAAACATCAGCCTTTATTCCCTTTGAAACTACCGCTTTCCACATGGCAAGCTCTGCAGTGATCATGGCTATCTGTGTATACTCCGTCTGATTCAGATCATCATTTTCACTAAAGCAGAGTGCCTCGATATCAAGCCCCGTAGCCTCAGAAGACTTTTTGAATATCTCCTGTGACTCTTCATATTTTTCAAAAAAATCCTTTCCCATGCCGGGATACTGAGCCCCCTGGCCCGGGAATATAAATGCTGTCTTTCCCATGATTCCTCTTTTCTGTTTTATGATGCCTGTATAGCGGTTCTTAAATATCCGTTCCCAATGACTGCCCGTTTATCCGGATATTTTGCGACCGTTATACCAGTTTTAAAAGCTTCTCTGCTTCATTCGATATGGAAGAAATAATATCTGCGCAGCTCTCTTCACTCTTTATGAGACCTGCGATCTGTCCTGCCATAAGAGTACCGTTTACAACATCTCCGTCTATAACTGCCTTCCTGAGAGATCCCAGTGTCAGCTTCTCAAGCTCCATAAAATCAGCACCCTCACGCTCAAGCTTTACATATTCCTTTGTCATGCGGTTCTTGAGACATCTTACGGGATGACCTGTTGTAGTTCCGGTAACTACGGAGTCGATATCCTTTGCCTTTACTATCTTTTCCTTATATGCAGCATGCACGATGGATTCCTTTGCTGCAACGAATCTTGTTCCCATCTGTATGCCTTCTGCTCCAAGCATAAATGCTGCTGCCATGCCGCGTCCGTCTGCGATTCCGCCTGCGGCCACCACGGGAATGCTTACCGCATCCACTACCTGAGGGATAAGTGCGAAGGAAGTGGTCACACCTATATGTCCGCCGCTTTCCATGCCTTCTGCTACCACCGCATCAGCACCCGCACGCTCCATCATAATAGCCATTGCCGTACTTGCTACTACGGGGATAACTACCACACCGGCCTCTTTCCATGCATCCATGTACTTGCCCGGGTTTCCTGCACCTGTGGTAACAACCTTTACGCCCTCCTCTATGATGATCTTTGCTACATCATCAGCATTAGGGTTAAGAAGCATGACATTGACACCGAAAGGCTTGTCAGTCAGCTCCTTGCACTTCTTTATTTCTTCGCGGACCACTTCTGCAGGTGCAGAAGCAGCTCCGATGATTCCAAGTCCGCCGGCATTCGATACTGCTGCAGCCAGATTGTGCTCAGCCACCCATGCCATGCCCCCCTGTATGATGGGGTATTCAGTTTTAAGTAAATCTGTTATCCTGTTCTTCATTTTTCCTCGTTTCTGCTATCAGCCATTTTTAATCGGCTTCGCAAAGAAATCTGTACCTATAGGTCATCTTATAAAATCTGGGAACATCATTACTGATTCATCGGATCTGCGTAAAATACTGCATCAATTCCTACTCAATAAGGATGTTCTTGACTTTATAAAAGGAACTGTGCTGAAAAACAGTTCCTTACTTTTCTAACCAGTGCAACGATTCTCAAATAACTGATCTAAGTCCTGAAATTTTGTAATCGTTGCACTAGCTCTTTATTAAAGCTCTATGTTCTTCTCTTTGAGATAATCAACAACAGAACCTACTGTTGTGAAGTTCTCAAGCTGCTCTGAAGGGATCTCTACGCCGTACTCCTCTTCAAGTGCCATTACAAGCTCGAAAAGATCAAGTGAATCTGCCTCAAGATCCTCCTTGAATCTGCTCTCAGCAGTGATCTCCTTACCTTCAACATTTAACTTCTCTTCGATGATAGCGATTAATTTTTCCATTCTTCTTCTCCTTTGTTTGATTTTCAAGTATTTTGAATTTCAAAGTTTTTAACCACGAATTTGAGAATAATACAATTTATTTTGAATGTCAAGATAATTTTAGGGATTTTATGTTAAACATTTTTAACATTTTATGAACAATAAAAAAGGTCTGCCGCACTTAAGTAATCAGTACGTGACCTTTTTTCTTCATCATGACCGTATACATGAATAATATGGGGCAAAGCGATATGTATTCGCCTTTCCTGATGGTGTTTAAGCATACAGATAAGCTGTCACTGCACCTTGTAGCCGGCTGCCGTAACTGCCTCTTTGCACATTTCCTCTGTCACGCCTTCACCGGCCTCTATTGTTACACACTTTGCATCAAGGTCAGCCACTGCCCCCGTTACTCCATCAATAGCCTTGAGAGCATCCTCCACACGCCCCTTGCAATGTGCACACATCATTCCTTCTACTCCGAATTTGATCATTTCTGTTTCTCCTTTCGCTATATTACAATTACATTTTCCGACCTCTTCACACTCTTTTGATAAAGAATTCACACCACAAACAGTATCTTCATCTGATGATAGCATGCTGTCTGTTTTATTGCCGGCCGATGAAAAATCGTCAGTATTCCCACCGGCCGCTATATCTCTATCAAGTCTGATCCCCATGAGCCTTACTGCATTCAGACATACACATATACTGCTGAGGCTCATGCATGCCGCACCCATCATGGGACTGAATTTAAGGCCGAACACTGGATAGGCCAGCCCGGCAGCCACAGGTATCATAACTACATTATAAAAGAACGCCCAGAAAAGATTTTCCTTAATGTTGCGTAGAGTCCCCTTGCTTAGCCTGATGGCCCTGACCACATCCAGCAGGTCACTGTGCATAAGGACCACATCTGCACATTCTATGGCGATATCCTTTCCTGCTCCCATTGCCATCCCGACCTCAGCGGCCGCAAGCGCCGGTGCGTCGTTTATTCCGTCGCCGACTGCGAGAACCTTTTTGCCTTTTTCCTGAAATTCTTTCACACTGCCGGCCTTGTCCTCAGGCTTTAATTCATACCTTACATCCGAAACTCCGGCTTCCTTTGCTATGACAAGCGCTTTCTCCTTTTTATCCCCGGTGAGCATGACTGTTCCGATACCCAGCTTTTTTAAGATTGCCATTGCCCGGGCGGAGGTTTTTCTTACGGTATCTTTCCTTACCTCTCCCTCCACGGATACCGTGCCGTTCGTGATGGTTCCGGTCTTGTCAAATACTGCCGTATCGATACTGCTTAACATCTGAAGCGATTCTGCTGTTTTGAAAAGAATGCCGTTTTTAGCACCGACTCCCATACCGACGGTAATAGCGACAGGCGTGGCAAGTCCAAGGGCGCAGGGGCAGGATATTACCAGCACACATATCCCAAATGAGAAGGCCGTGGCAAAATCCCTCGTCACAAAGAACCATATCGCAAATGTGACAATGGAAATGACTACTATCGCCGGAACGAAAACTGCAGATATCCTGTCCGCAAGCTTTGCGATAGGGGCCTTGGACGCACCAGCTTCCTTAGTCATCCTAACGATCTTCATAAGTGTAGAGTCTTCACCAACCGCCTTGGCTCGTACCCTGACATACCCGTCTATTGCCATAGTGGCGGAAATGACCTCATCGCCCTCAGCCTTATCTATGGCTTCACTTTCACCGGTGATTGCAGATTCATCAAATTTCGCACTGCCTTTCACTACTATTCCGTCAACAGCCGAAGCCTCTCCTTTTGATATGAGGATAATGTCGCCCTGCCGTATATCTTCGGCAGCCACCGTTTCTTCCGTCTCATTTCCATCCCTGTCCGTAATGATGCGAGTGATCTTTTTGGGACAGATATCGATAAGCGAGTCGATGGCATCCTTTGTTTTTTTCTTTGACCTGTCCTCCAGAAATTTTCCCACGGATACTAAAGTCAGTATCATGCCAGCCGAATCAAAGAACAGATTATGGGCGTACTGCATTGCCGATTCCATATCGCCTCTCTCGGTGCAGGCAAGTATCATATACAGTCCGTACAGACTGTAGACAAAAGCACATAAAGAGCTTAAGGAAACCAGCACATCCATATTCGTGCCGCCTGACCGTAATGCCTTGAATGCATTTATATAAAACCTTTTATTGATAAACATGACCGGGATCACAAGCAATAACTGTGTCAATGCATTCATGGACAGGCTGTGCTTTTCTCCCATGGCAATGACCATAAGGATGACCATAAGGATAACCGATATTATCAGCCCGATCCCCTTGTCGTCCTTATCTTTTTTAGAGGATCTTTCAAAGGACCTTTCCAAAGATCCGGCTGCAGTACCCGGACGGTCCTGCGGCCTGCTGCAGCTCTCCGCCCCGTAACCGGCTTTTTTTACAGCCTCCATTATCTCGCTTTCCCCGGTGAGAGACTCGTCATAGGACACCATCATCAGTTCTTCTATCAGATTGACACTGACTTCCTCAACACCGTTTATTTTACCGACTGCCCTTTCCACATTGGAAACGCAGTTTGCACATGACATCCCCGTCACATTAAAAGATGCTTTCAATTTTCCTCTTTCCGCCGCTTTAGGAACTATACCGAATTTACTTAATCATTTCGCTACAGTTCCTTAGTGGCTACGCATAGCGATCATAGAACATTGGGCCTCTTGCGGCATCAATGTGGTCTGCCGCAAATAGTCTCGCCGTTCTTCAGTTATTCTGAACTAACCGGCAGGAATATTCTACCATAATTCAGACAAAATTTTCATATTATGTAATTTTTGTGTGATTTGCAGACAAAATTAAAAAAATCCGGCAGATTGTTCCCACCGGATTTCCTACAGTCCTTTTCATTACGCTTATTTCCGTTGATACTGTTTTACCATCAGCATAAAGATCAAACCTGTAATAGAATATTGTGTTCCAAAACAACCATCAGATAAAGCGTTTAATATATGTTTATTCCATAATTTGAGCTTGTCTCCAGTAAAAAAAGTCATCTAAGAATTGCCGAAGCCATTCTTACAGCCTCTTCTCTGGACAATTCAGAATCTTTTGACATATAGTAATCCGCCAATCGACTAACCGCAGCATCCATAGCTCGTGCTTCTCCTCTTGCCTCCCCATCTGCTACAAGTACATCTATTTCATCCTTAAATAATTCTCTTAAAGCTTCGCACATATTATTATCCTCCTCCGCAATCCTGCTGTATATTTCCCTATTAGCTGATACACTGACCTGTAATACAGCATCTGCATTATTTCGGTCTTCCGGATTTTCTGCAGTCGCATATCTTTTTATGAATTCCCTTATCTCATCTTCATCTGCATTCTTTGTGAGTATCTTTAACGAAGAATGCTCTAGCGGTTCAAGTTCCTTTATGACCACTACCTGCACCGGCATGCTATTCATCACCTTAACACAATAAATCCCCGGATGTCTGCGAATTACATCTATATTCTGCTTTTTTAATTCACTGAACAGCTTTCTGGGATATGTGTGCCTGAATATCGATACCGTTAATTCCTCAGCAGGTATTGCATTTACTGTCTTACCATAACCCTTATACATGCATGCATACCCAATAGTCTTATACAGATCATCTATCGTAAGTGAGTCATCCGGACTCTTATACTCTACTACATTATGACGTCTGAAAAATTTTGCAATTGGATTATTTATCGCAACATTTTCTTTTTTCTTAATGATAAGCATATCCATACGGACAGGCTCATCAGATAATACCCTTTCCACCTCGTAAGTGAACCCCCCATCGCCACTCTTCATTTCCAGTTTCATCCCACCATAAAACCCGGGATGCCACTTAATAGCACCGGTATTTTCTACCTCTTTTCCCATTTTTCTCCTTTCTGCATTCTGTGCATTGCAGGAGAAAAAATACACACAACTTATATATCATCTCCTGCTTATTTCTTTTTGGATTCATAAGCAGGAATTTCAGAAAATTCAGATTGAGCGTATGCTCTATAGATTTCAAAAACAAGAAATACTGCTTATAGAGAAAATTATAGCACTCACACCGGAGATAAACAAGCAGCAGTATCACTAAGGACAGCGTAAGGGTGATAAACTATTGCCTGTGCATATACTTTGGTTGTATCATGGAGAAAAGAAGTGGGACGGTCCAAGAAGCCTCAAGGATATGATGGATTTCGGAAGCGATGCTGACGGCATGAGCGAAATATTTCAGGACTACAAACCACATCTGGTGTGCGTGAACGAAATCGATGATTTCGATCCTTTTCACACAGAGCTCAGAAAACTGTTAGAAGCTATCAGTATAAAACACAAAGCGACCGGACTTAAAGCCATCCAGAATAATGAAAACTTCAGGCATGTTGACGAAGAAACACTGGAGGCAATATCCGTAATGATCAATACACCGTCCCTGTGGAAAAACAGGTCAGCTATCAGAAACACAGAAGGGAGTGACTACGATATGTGTACAGCTGTGAGAACATGGAAAAAAGAGATAATAGATGAAACTACTGCAAAGGTAAAAGAAGAAACCACAAAAAGAGTTAAAGAAGAAACCACCGACTATGATACCATCAACCATGTCAAAAACCTTATCCGCAACGAAGGTTTCAGCATTGAGAAAGCTCTGTCTGCACTCGGGGTTCCAAGTGACAAGCACAGCTATTACGCAGCCAAACTAAAGACCATGGCCACAAAATAACCGGTTCAAATCAGGTGGCCGTGCCCACCAGCTCCTTTATCCTCTCCCATCCGGTACATCTCGTGTAATTCCCATTAGGGAATTCACACTCTCTGTTCCATGGTCTGTCGTAGACCATTACCTTAAGCTCCGGCAGGTGGTCGAAGAAACGGAAAGCATTCGGTGAATCCTCTACTGCATAGTCAAAGTGCATCTTGTAGTAATCCGCAAGCTCCAAGCTGAATCCACAATCTTTTATGAAGCCATCGTAACCATACTTATTAAGGCAGTGCAGGTTTACATCTTTGAGGTTGTGACGGTCCAGCCATTCCCTTGATGCTTCATAAGCACTGAAAGGACGGCCGGTTATCACTGACACTTCATAACCTTTATCCAGCCAGCTGTTAAGGGTTTCGGATGCACCCGGTGTCTCGGCAAAGGACAGAAGTTCCTCGGGCTCATGGGCTAAGGTCATCATATGCTCAAACTCTTCCGGATTCAGTGAAAATGATTTATCCAGTTCAAAGTACCTCATGTCTTCGTACGGGATGTCCTTCCCGAAAAGCTTTTTTACAAGTCCCGGAAAAAACCTTCCGGTCTCACACAGACAGTCATCGAAATCCACATATATTCTAAGGGTTCGATTCCCTGCGAGTTCCGAACCGTTACGGCTGATTTCAACTTTTTTCACGCCCCTGGCATCAAGTGCTTCGGGATGTCCCAAACGGTTATCATAGTCCTTCATATCTGCAAACCCTCCTTATTTTTGTGGGATCACGATCCTGTTCCGTTATACTTCCTTACCCCGAGCATCCAGAACTTATAGCTCAGTCCGAAAAATATAATTCCGATAACAGGTGACAGCCATGTGAGAACCGGAATTTCATCCGGACGAAGTATCACGAGACTCGGGTAATATGCAATAAACGCGATCGGTATCAAAAAGGTAAACACAAATTTGAAGACCGGTCCGAATATCGTAATGGGATACTTCGCATAATCCCTGAACTTGTACGCCAGATCCAGCACATAAAACGAGTTGTTGATCCAGAAGCAGGTAGCTGCCGCGGCATTCTGCAGTGCTATCATTATGAGCGATGCTGTAATCAGGAATACCACCAGCTCCACCACTGCAAGCACTGTCACAGGGATGCCAAGCTTTGCCCAGGCATAAACAAGAGTGCCTATTCCAAAGGCTAACTGCCCCAGCCCCTTTACATCAAATATTTCCGACTGATAATAGAAGAAAATATTGATGGGACGGAAGTAATACTTTATAAAATCCCCGGAAAATACATTCTGCCTCAGACTCCAGTTATTATCAAACAGGCACTGCACGGGCGTCAGTGATATCAGTGAGAAGCCGTAAAGGAACAGCATCTCATAATATCCCCATCCGCTGATGGACGGAAAATTCCTGAACAGTATCCAGAAACTTATAAAGCCTGTTACATTGGTTGCGATCATTCCCACCGTTGAAATAATGAAGTCCGAACGGTAGCTCATCTTGCTCTTTATGTCCTGTATCACTATCATGCGATAGATATGCAGGTAGAAGGCTAAGCCTCTTTTTTTACTTATACTGTTTGTCATATCAACCTCCATTTACTGTTATCTGCTTCACCGATATATTCCAGAATACCCTGCTGGCAATTCCTAAGAACAGGCACCAGAACAGCTGCACTCCCAGCATCATCACCACATTTTCAAAGGATTCCTTACCTAACAGTATGGTAAGCGGCGTATTGTATATGGCCTGGAAGGGAAGCAGATAAACCACCGTCTTCAATGTCTCCGGGAAAAATGCTATGGGTATAGTCGCACCTGAAAGCAGCAGCACTATTACCTGCTTCATGATGTTGATGCCCCAGATGGATTCCGTAAAGAGACATATGGTTCCCACCATGAAGTCTATGCTGTAATTGATCTCAATAGCCATCAGCACCGAAACCAGAAAATACAGCAGGTTAAGCCCTAGGGGAATGGTGTCCTTTGTCACTATCCTTATCACTATAAATGTAGGCAGGAATGTTGCAACAAAATTTGTTACAAGACCTCCTGTGTATGACCAGAACAGATAGCTTCTGTATTCCATAGGCTTTATGAGGTTCAGCGCCATCTTTCCGCTCTGTATGTCCCTTCCTATTTCCCATACGGCATACATTTCCATAAAATTAAATATTGCCGTTGCCAGTACCAGATAGATCAGGGTATCCGAAAATGTCATGTTGTTTACTTTGTCCGTACCGGCGGAAGCATATATTGCGTTCCACAGATAATAGATCAGTATCAGATACAGCATGTTTCCCACTATCATTATGAAAAGGGACAGCCTGAACTGAACGGATTCTATCACTCCGGCCTTAAGCAGTGTGATGTATTTTTTTACCTTCACTTTGACTCACTCCCTTCCTCAGTTTCTTCAGATGCAGCGCCGTTTTCCCTGTCCGCATCTTCGTAGATCTTACGGATAACATCCTCTGTCGAGATTTCTTCAAGCTGCATATCCCTGACTGTATAGGAATTCTGGATCTGCGAGAGCACATCCATTACCTTCCTCTTTTCCTCATCCACAAGGACTGTGATCCACTCTTCATCCTCGGTGATCCCCACGCTGCATTCCGGAATCTCTGCGGTCAGCTTTTCCAGCTGCGCCTTCTTATCACCGGACAGGCGGAGCTTCAATGTACGATAAGATCCAAAGAACTTTCTCAGATGTTCGATGTCATTATCGTAAAGCATCTTGCCGTGATCTATGATAACTATTCTCCTGCAGAGTGCATCCACATCACCCATATCATGTGTGGTCAGGATAACGGTAGTGCCCTTCTCCTGATTCAGTGCGTGTATCAGTGTCCGTATCTTTGACTTCATGGATACATCCAGTCCTATGGTAGGCTCATCCAGGAATACAATCCCCGGATTGTGCAGGAACGCCGCAAGTATGTCGCTTAATGTCCTCTGACCCAGGGACATCTGGCGCACAGGCTTATGCAGCAGCGGCTCGATATCCACAAGTGACTGGTAAAACTCCAGCATATCCTTGTACTCCTGATCGGGGATCATATAAATATCCTTTAATATATTGAAGGACTCCGTCAGGGGCAGCGCCCACCACAGCTGTGAACGCTGGCCGAATACGACTCCTATCTTTTCCGCATTCTTTGCCCTGTTCTTATAGGGTACTGCGCCGTTTACCAAAAGCTCGCCCCTCGTAGGCTCCAGCACACCGGTCATCATCTTTATGGTGGTGGATTTTCCGGCACCGTTAGGTCCCAGATATCCGACGATCTGTCCTCTGGGTATCTCGATAGAGATATCATCAACGGCGGTCACTGTTTTGTAATCTCTGGAAAAGAGATCCAGCAGACTGCCCTTCAGGCCTTCACGCCTGTTCAGGACTTTGAATTCCTTTGAGATGCCTTTCATAACTATTGCACATTCATTGTTTTCTTTCATAACTCTCCTCCCTCCGTTGAAAGCGGTACCGCGAAGAGAATCTGCATAAGCAAATTCTCTGCTGCGATCAATAAACATCGAAGCCGTCATATTGCTTCAATGTTCAGTTCCCGGTATGTCAGTCCGGGAATTGTCCGGGAACCGCAGCCTTGGGTAGCCTTGTAAATCTTTATAATCCATATTATAATCATACAAAAATATGAAAAATAGTAATAAATTTCCAGATTTTTATAACAATTTTGCAAACGAGGTGGAAGATTGTGATAAATGAGTACAAAGGACTGGTAAGAACGAGAGAAGACGGCTCTGAAATGATCAACTATGATGACGCCGCATTTCCCTCATATATCTATGACGGATATGTATACAGCGGCTGCACCTGGGAGAAGGTTCCCCATTTCCACAAGGACATAGAACTGTTAAGCGTTCATTCCTCATGTATGGGATATTCCGTAAATGGAACCAACATCTTCCTGGAAAGGGGGGATACCATTTTTGTCAATTCCGACCAACTTCACTACTCATATGCGACACCGCCGAGGGAGGGAAGATACATAATCGCCGTACTCCACCCCACCATACTCTGCTCCAATTATGCCGTGGAAGCAAAAGCGGTCATGCCGGTGATAAGCAACAAAAAAATGCCGTACATACACTTCCGGAACGGAGACCGTGATGCGGCACAGATGCAGGAGCTTATGTTCAAGCTGTACAGGGAAGGCTTAGGCAACGAATTCCTGATAACCAAGACCTTCTTCGAAATATGGGAACTCATCATGATAAGGTCCAGCGAGACAGGGAATATCAGCAGTGATGTGCAGTCCAACCAGGACCTGCACAACGATGTGTTGAAAGCAATGATGAGCTATGTGGACAAAAACTATATGAAAAACATCACCCTGAATGATGTGGCAAGTGCCGGGGGCGTAAGCAGATCCCTCTGCAATACGATCTTCAACAAATATACCCAGATGACGCCTGTGGAATACATCATGCATTACAGGATACGAAAGGTGGCCGACCTCCTGCAGTCGGGAGATATGTCAATGACGGAAATAGCTGATATGACCGGCTTTTCCAGCGCAAGCTACATGGCGGAAACCTTCAAGAAATTCTATAAATTCTCACCAAGGGAATACAAGAAGACAATAAGGCAGAGCTGAGCTGCAGACCTGCTGCCGCTTTCAGATTCCGATATCACGATGCCCCCTTGCCTTCGGCTATATCAGCACCACTTCCATGCCTATTGTTCTTAAATAATCTGATGAGCCTGCCCTGTTTTTATTATTTTTCATACTGTCATAATCAAATACCATGCATGGAGCTCCAATCTCACCCTTCCTATAGGTCGGTCTGTGAGAAATCCGGTATTCTTCCTCCACACCACGCTCATCCCTTATCTTAAAATAATATTCAATATACTTGCCTCTGGGACACCCGTATTTATCTGTCACTGTACCCTTCATTACAGTATAGCTGCCGTTCTTTATTTCGGTGATATGTTTCTTAGCAGAATAAACAAAACATGCATGAACCAGTATAATGCTGACCGCCACGATCGCGAACCATATACCGTTGCTGTCTGTACCGGTGGAATTGACATGGAAAGCCACTGCTGCGAAGAAAACATCTATCAGCAGCCCCCCAAAAAAGATCTTATATAATGTTCCCTTCTTTCTCTTAAGAAGCTTATCGGCAACCCAGCGCTCACTTTCCGTGATCTGTCTGAATGAAGAAGACTGATCCGGACGATCAGCCTTTCCCTCATTCACCTTCCTGTCAACCAGTACTGCAGCAACCACTAATCCTATACTAAGGATTACAGCAATCCTGAAAACCCACATTTTTATCTCCCCGTAAATCTAATCCCTCATCTATACTCTTCATTAACCAAAACTTCCCACACCGCTATGCAGCTTATCAGTTCATCACTTCATTTATATTCTTTATGATCTCCTCTTCATTAAAAGGCTTGCTGATAAAACGCTTCGCACCGATACGAAGCGCCTGTATAAGCTTATCCTGCTGCCCCGCTGCTGTTATCATTACCGCATTAGCACCGGGATCCTCCTTAAGTATATGCTCAAGGGCCTCTATACCATCCATTTCCGGCATGGTGATATCAAGAGTCACAACATCCGGCTTACATTTCTTATATGCTTCCACTCCGTTCCTGCCATTATCAGCCTCTCCCACGATCGTAAAGCCGGCCTTTTCAAGTATATTGCGAAGCATCTGTCTCGACATTCTGGAATCATCAACTATAAGGACACGCTTTCCCTCATCTCCCTCAGCAGCGGATACGAAAGTGTGAACAGCAGACCCTGTCTTTATCGGACTTTCACCTGCCACAAAATCACTGTTCACGGATATAAGCAGTTCCATGCGATGGTCCCCCAGCACCACGGGTATTACATAGAAATCACCGCTTGCCTTCTGTCCCGAAAAAGCAAGAGGGGGTTCCATATCCACATTGATTTCCTTTCGGCTCATCTCCGATGCAAAAAGACCGCAGCCTACATTTATGAATTCTCCTACGGAATCATATGCATCCTCGGATACATTTTCCATCTCCTGTCCTGAAAATCCGGATGCAACCTTAAGGAAAGCACCCTCATCCTGAGACTCCGCAACAGCCACAAATATAGAAGCATCACCTGAAAGCTCCTGACAGCACAGGTTTTTATATTCATATTCTTTAGCCCTGTAGGCTTTTTCTATATAAAAATCTCTTGATACAAAACGGGTAATATTTCTTAAGAACAAGCCTGCGATACTGCTGACATGCGGCTTCGATGATACCACAAACAGATCAAGTATCCCGTCTATATCATCTTTCTTAAGTGCTTCCATCTCTTTCTCGCTGAAGCCGCTCTTTTTACGGAAGTCCTCAATATACTCATCCAGCTTAGCTGCACTTATATCCGTCATATCAGTCAGGAGCTGGACAAACTGAAGATATGAATCACCCTGCTTCTTAAGCAGCCCGCCAAGCTGTTCATCAGTTATGAGCCCCAGGTCTACCGCTATATCTCCGAAACGCCTGTCCTGCGTCATCTGAAGACGGTTTACTTTCTCGACCTGTTCCTCAGTCATCAATCCGTCAGCCACTGCTATAGTTCCGAGACGAACTCTCACATTCATCTGTTCATTGATCAGGGTTCTATAATCCGATTCATTGATAGCCCGCTGCTCTAAAAGATATTTTCCGAATAATTGACAGAACATGTAACCCTCCATTTCTCCTGCCTGCGTCTATAGTAAACGAATCTCAGATCAGGATGTCTTATGCTTTATGCCTTACATTTTACCATTAATGTACGATTTTATTAACTGTTTTTGTTTTTCTTGCGCCTACGACTGCAACAGAATCGAAACCCCCGATACATTTCTGCACCGGGAGTTTCTTAATGAAAAGGGGTAAACTTTTTACATTTAAGCTTCTGTAGTCGTCTCAGCGGCAGGCGCTGTACTTACAGGCTCAACACTTACAGATGCTGTAGCGGCAGGCGACGGCTCTGTCTTTTCCACATTGACATTTACCACTGAATCTACACCGCTAAGCTGTACATTCCTGTTGACCTGTGCATCATATGTCGATGCCTTCATTACTTCGGTAAGGTCAAATCCTGTCGTTTCCTTAACGGACTCAAGCACTTTTGCAAGTACTGCCGGTGTATAACCGCCTACGCTGGATACACCGCTCTCGCCGTTCCCACTGTCGATGATAGTAACCTTGTCGATGGTGGAAATAGGCTTTGCAACCGCTTCGGCAATGGAAGGAAGTTGCTTTATGATCATTTCTGTAATAGCCGCCTGGCCGTACTTCTTCATGGCCTCCGCTTTCTTTTCCATAGCTTCTGCTTCAGCGATACCCTTTGCGGAGATAGCTTCAGCCTCTGCCCTACCTACTGCAGCAATACCTTCAGCCTCTTTCTGCTTTCTGTACAGCTCAGCTTCGGCAAGAGCCTTTTCAGCTTCAGCCCTTCTCTGCTGCTCAACCAGCTCAGCCTCAGCTTTCTTCTGACGTTCAATGAACTCAGCCTCTGCTTCCTGCTGCCTCTTATACTTTTCAGCATCAGCCTGCTTCCTTACTTCTGCGGCAAGCTGCTGCTCACGAACCTGGGCTTCCTTAGCCTTGAGCTCTACCTCACGCTCCTGCTTTGCGATCTCGGCATTGGTCCTTGCGACCTCGATGCTCTTGATCTGCTCCTGTTTCTGGATCTCATAAGCCGCATCAGCTTCAGCCTTCTTGACATCC
>CAMOJK010000051.1 GCA_946616835.1 uncultured Lachnospiraceae bacterium | reverse complement strand
CATTATCTCTTTCTGGTCTCCCTCAAACTGAGCAAAATCCCCTACGGAAACAGGATTGAAAATGCTGGACTTCTCATCAAGTACGCGGACTGAATCCGGATCTATCTCATGACTTAAGATCTCTGCCTCCGGCAGTGTCACATCCACGATATTGTCCTCAACCGTTATCACCACATCTTCCATATCCACGCCGGCCTTGATCTCACCGTCGTAGGTTATGACAAATTTGCTCTCCGTGAGAGGTATCTGCCAGCCCTGTATCTCCTTGGCATCCGAAAAGCTTGCCACATTGCTGTACTGAGTAGACAGAACCGCCAGTTCGCTGATATTTGTCAGTTCATCCTGCAGGACCTTGATATCCAGCTCCTGCTTGTCCTCCACTTCAGGGATCTCGTCCATAAGCATCTCGGTAGGGCTCTTCAGATTTTTAATAAATCCGACAACAAGCACTACTCCTGCCGTGAGTATGATGCCCACTCCTAACCCTATTCCCAATGCCATTCCGGCACCGAAGGGCAGCGCCGAACCCTTGCGGCTGTCCGATCGATTCCCTGTTTCAGGGACTTCTTTTATTTCTTTACTTTCTTCCATGTTACTCATATAACATCACATTCCTTGCAGAAACCTGCGTTTTCAGGCGGCCGCTATTCCGCCGGTTACATGACTCAATATTTAATTTTATCACAAGATTAAGGAAATTAGTTGAAAATAATCTATTTTTCACGATATCAGTTTATACTCGAAATCACCGATATCCTGTGCCACAGGCTGTAAAAGTAATAGATCGCCGTCTGCAATATAACATATAAAAACCGCATCCTCCCTTATCACGATCAGGCACAGAATGATCCGGGCGCATTGCCTGCCCTCCCGGACTATTCCATGACTGTTCTCAGGAGAATGCGGTTATCTGATCAAGCGATCATTTCAGACTTTCTTTACCGAGATTGTCAGCTTCTCACCGTTGATATCCCATTCCTTTGCATTATCAAAAGTCTCACCGAACTTAAACTCATTTGCAAGGACCTTGCCGGAGATCATATTGGAATTCTTCTTTATGATATCCTGCAGCTTGTCATTACCGGTAAATGCAGCCTCTATACGGTCCATTACCTCAAAGCCGGAATCCTTTCTCATGGTCTGGAGTTTGGAGATCACTTCATATACAAAGCCTTCCTCGATAAGCTCTTCGGAAAGATTTGTATTCATTACAACGGTCACCGGTCCGTCTGCTTCTGCGGCATAGCCGTCCTTCTGGCTCATGCTGATCAGCAGGTCTTCCAGAGCGAGGGAGATCTCGTTTCCGTCGACATCAAAGGTGATGGCGCCCTTATCTTTGAGCTCTGCCATTGCGGCATTTCCGTCAAGACCTGCAAGGTGCTGCTGTATGCCCTTAAGGAACTTGCCGTACTTGGGACCTACGGTCTTAAGCTGGGGCTTAAAGGTATAAGAAGTAAACTCACTTACATCATCGGCAAACCTTACATTCTTAACATTCAGCTCTTCCCTGATTATTGCAGTATAGAACTCGTCGGGTACAACCGGAGTCTTTACTATCATTTCACCGATAGGCTGGCGGTTCTTGATATTTGCACTGTTTCTTGCGGCACGGCCGATGGTAACGATCTTGAGGACAGCTTCCATGTTTTCCTCAAGCTTCTTATCGATCATTGCTTCATTTACCTTCGGGAAGTCACAAAGATGAATGGATTCCTTTGCAGACTTATCCACACTGCGTACAAGGTTCTGATAAATCTCCTCAGTCATGAAAGGGATCATGGGTGCTGCTGCCTTGGACAGCTCAACCAGTGCAGTATAAAGAGTCATGTAAGCATTTATCTTGTCCTGCTCCATTCCCTTTGCCCAGAAACGCTCACGGCAGCGGCGCACATACCAGTTACTCATTTCATCCGTGAAATCCTGCAGTGCCCTTGCAGCCTCAGGTATCCTGTAGTTGTTAAGGTTATCATCCACTTCACCGATCACAGTATTAAGCTTAGACAACAGCCACTTATCCATTACGGAAAGCTTGTCATATTCAAGACTGTACTTTGTCACATCGAACTCATCGATATTTGCGTAGAGTACCCAGAACGCATATGTATTCCAGAGCGTTCCCATGAACTTTCTCTGACCTTCCTGAACAGCCTTGCCATGGAAGCGGTTAGGCAGCCAGGGTGCGGAGTTGATGTAGAAATACCACCTGATGGCATCTGCTCCGTACTTTGAAAGCGCATCAAAAGGATCAACGGCATTGCCTTTGCTCTTACTCATCTTTTCGCCGTTTTCATCAAGTACGAGTCCCAGCACAATAACATTCTCGTAAGGTGACTTATTGAAAAGAAGAGTACTCTCAGCCATAAGTGAATAGAACCAGCCTCTGGTCTGGTCCACAGCCTCGGATATGAACTGTGCCGGGAACTGCTGCTCAAAAAGCTCCTTATTCTCAAAAGGATAATGGTGCTGTGCAAATGGCATTGCACCGGAATCAAACCAGCAGTCGATAACCTCCGGTACCCTCTTCATTGCCTTGCCGCACTTAGGACACTTGCACTCGATCTCATCGATATAAGGTCTGTGAAGCTCAACCGTCTGCGCCTTGGGATCTCCGGAGAGCTCCTCAAGCTGCTTGCGGGAACCAATTGCCTCCTGATGCCCGCACTCTGAGCACTCCCAGATATTGAGCGGTGTACCCCAGTAACGGTTTCTGGAAATACCCCAGTCCTGAATATTTTCAAGCCAGTTGCCAAAACGGCCTTCACCTATGCTTGCGGGGATCCAGTTAACAGTCTTGTTGTTTGCAACCAGGTCATCCCTTACTGCTGTCATCTTGATAAACCAGGACTCTCTTGCATAGTAAAGAAGAGGAGTCGAGCATCTCCAGCAGTGAGGATAATCATGCTCAACCTTAGGTGCAGAGAAAAGGATATTTCTCGAATCAAGCTCTTTTAATACCTCGGGATCACAGTTTATAGCGCCACCGTCTATCTCGTGCTGGGTGGGCTTGCAGCGCATACCAGCAAAAGGTGTCTCAGGCTTCATGATACCGTGCTCATCCACCATCTGTACAAAAGGCGCATCGTATTTACGTCCTACTCTCGCATCGTCTTCACCGAATGCAGGAGCAATATGTACGATACCGGTACCGTCAGACATTGTTACATAATCATCGCAGTATACAAAGAATGCCTTTTTCTTCTGCTTATCCGCTGCATCCTTTGCGCACTGGTAAAGAGGCTCGTACTCTTTGTACTCAAGGTCTTTTCCCTTGTATGTTTCAAGCACTTCATAAGCGGGAGTGCCTTCAGGACGCTCTATGGAACCAAGGACACTGTCAAGCAGAGCCTCGGCGAGAATGTATGTGAATCCGTCTGCTGCCTTTACCCTTACATAAGTCTCTTCAGGATTTACGCAGAGAGCGATATTGGATGCCAGTGTCCAGGGCGTGGTCGTCCATGCCAGGAAATAAGCATCTTCACCCACGATCTTGAATCTTACAATGGCAGTTCTTTCCTTTAAAGTCTTATATCCCTGTGCCACCTCATGGGATGAAAGAGGGGTTCCGCAGCGAGGGCAGTAGGGAACGATCTTAAATCCTTTGTAAAGAAGTCCCTTGTCCCAGATTTCCTTTAAAGCCCACCACTCGGACTCGATATAATCATCATGGTATGTTACATAAGGATCATCCATATCAGCCCAAAATCCGACTGTGCTGGAGAAATCTTCCCACATCCCCTTGTACTTCCATACGGACTCCTTACACTTGCCGATAAAAGGATCGAGACCGTAGCTTTCGATCTGCTCCTTGCCATCGATGCCCAGGAGCTTTTCAACCTCAAGCTCAACAGGAAGTCCGTGGGTATCCCATCCCGCCTTACGGGGAACCATATTTCCCTTCATGGTGCGGTATCTGGGGATCATATCCTTAATGACTCTGGTAAGCACGTGTCCTATGTGAGGCTTTCCGTTAGCGGTAGGCGGTCCGTCATAAAATGTATATGTAGGGCAGCCCTCCCTCTGCTCAATACTCTTCTCGAAGATCCTGTTATCTTTCCAGAACTTCTCGACTTCTTTTTCACGCTCCACAAAATTAAGATCTGCGGACACTTTGCTGTACAACATCTTTTATTCCTCCTTTGTCTCCGTCCTTTTCTCGTCGGGACGGGATTACCACGGTAACAACATTACCGCAAAAATTTAAAAGCGCCCATGCGGCATCTATGTCGCACGAACGCTAATATTTTACACTACAAGCCTTCATATCTCAATAAAAAAATATAACTGTCCGGTGCGGGTACGTTCACTATTTTCTGTAGTTCTCCACTACTTTCTTGACAGCGTGAATGGTATCGTCCACATCCGTATCCTCCATCTTGGGATAGAGCGGGATGGACATGATGCCACTGTATATCTCCTCCGCAACGGGGCAGAGACCCTTTTCGTAACCTTTGCTTCTATAGTAAGGGAACCAGTACACCGGCACATAATGAACCTGAGGCACCACATTCTCTGCCGTCATTGCTTCAAAGAACTGTGCCCTGCTGCACTTGAGCAGCTCTTTATTGAGCCTTATCACATACAGATGCCTGGTGGTATCGGACTCGGGTATCTCCTTCTGGACTATTATCTCAGGAAGACCTGCAAAAGCCTCATTGTATCTGTTTACTATCTCTTTGCGTCTTTCCGAGAAAAACGGAAGCCTCTTCATCTGGCTGGTAATAAGAGCAGCCTGAAAATCTGTCATGCGGTAGTTGTAGCCTAAGGATATCTGTTCATATACCCAGCGTCCCTCATGGGGTGCGTCTTCCATCAGGGCTTCATCATGTGTTATGCCGTGGGTGTGGGCAAGAACCAGCTTTTTGTATAAGTCGTCATTATTAGTAGTTACCGCACCACCCTCGCCTCCGGTTACGGTCTTAACCGGGTGGAAGGAAAAGCAGGTCATATCCGCAAGGGAGCCCACTTTTTTACCATCATAGGAAGTACCGATGGAATGTGCCGCATCCTCTATGAAAATAAGGCCATGGCGGTCGCATATCTCCCGGATCTCCCGCACCTTTACAGCCTGGCCGGTATAGTCTACTGCCACCACAGCTTTGGTGTGTTCCGTGATATGTGCCTCAATACTTTCAGGATCAATGGTATAGGTTTCCGGATCGATATCCGCAAATACAGGTCTCGCCCCACAGTAAAATGCACAGTTTGCGGATGCTGCAAAAGTGATGGGCGTAGTGATGACCTCGTCTCCCGGTTCCACGCCCGCTGCTATACAGGCGCAGTGAAGCGCTGAGGTCCCGCTGTTTACAACCACCGCATGCTTTGCGCCGGTGTATTCGCACAGGCCTCTTTCCAGCTCCTCAACTTTAGGTCCGCATGTAATAAAGTCACTTTCAAGTACGGATCTTACTGCATCTATATCTTCCTCGGTTATCCACTGGCGGCCATAGTATATCTTGCCGCTTCTTACAGGATATCCGCCTTCTATTGCTAATTTTTCCATAAATCCTCTCTACTTTCTTTTGTTGATTTAACAAAAAGCCTTGATTCTCCGTAAGTATTTAAATGGTATTTATAGAATAATGTTAAAGAACTTCATTATATTTCACACTTATTCCGAGACAAGTCTAACACATACGGCACGATTTTTACAATATAATTAGCCCAAAGTCCCCAAAGCATTTCGTCAGCGCAAATTAATCGTTGGATATGATAAAAAGAATCTCCTCGAAATAAGAAGAATCTTCTATATGAAATAAAATTGAAATAAAACAATCGGGGAAATGACTGATCATTCCCCCGATTATTTTTGGCAGCACACACATTTGTAAAAGACATACGTCTTTATATTATCTCATCAACCTTTATGCCCTTAAGGTCCGCATCCACCAGTGCCATCTTATTTTTTATGTCATCAAGTGCAGCATTCACATTTGATAATCTGTCTGTCAAAGCCGCCGGATCTGCGCCCGTGACATCCGTAAGGTCAAGATCATCCGCTTTGCGCCTTCTGCTTTCTTCTCTTGCTTCCTTTACCGCTTCCTTCGTCTCCTCCGTAAGAGCTTCCTGCACCGCTTTCTTTTCCGCTCTTTCTGCTTCGAGCTCTTCCTGCTCTTCTTTTTCTTCCTTTTTCTCTTCGGCTTTTTCCTGCTCCTCCTGCATCTTTTCTTCTATCTTATCCTTAGCCTCATTCATTGCCATGCCGATCACGGCACGGTTAGCTTCATCCATAATAGTCTCAGCCTCATCCTGCGCATCCGCCATGGCATGAGTCTTGTTTTTCTCAGTCTCTGCATCTGTCAGTGACTGCCTGATCGACATCAGGGCATTATCCGCGTCATCTATCCTCTTCTGCGCATGGTCAAGCTGTTCATTTGCTTCCAGCATCCGAGACTGGTATTCCGTCAGATTTGCCTCTATCTCATCCGCACGAGCACGATTTTTCTTCATCTGCTCTATGTCACAAAAACATTCGTCATGACTTGCCTTACGATATGCCATCAGCCAGTCAAGGTCCTTCTGCTCCTTTGACTCAGGATCAACACTATATTCTTTCCGGAGCGCATCTATCATGTCTTCGGCTGTCTTTTTATCAGACATGGCCGCAGCCTTTTCTTCCCGTTTCGTTTCTGCATAATTCCTGATCTCATCCAGCTGCCTGTCGAAAGCACGGTCTGCCCCAAAGGCATCCGAAACTACCTTATAAGCTTTCTTTCGTGCCTCCTCAAGCCTCTCCTGCTTCGGATCGTTTCCCAGATTCATATTACCTGCAAAGAAGGCTTTTTTATTTGTATTATCCGCAGCATCTTCCCTTTCATTGGAAATACCGCCGCTTAATCCGGGTATTAATGTATTCTTTTGCTGCTCCTGAAAACTGATCGAGATATTCATGATAAGCCTCCCTGCTTTTTCTGATATACCGGATCCTTCCGGCGCCCTGTAGGTTCCTTACTGACAGAGATTTTTCACTCTCTGATTTAGTATATTATAATATATTCCCATGCCTTATTTAAGCCTGCAATTCCTCAGCAGCCTTATCCTGCTTTTCCTTATAGTCATCAAAAAGAGACTCCACCGCATCATAGGTTCTGTGACAGATATCCGGAAGCGCATCTCCCCAGGCTTTTGCCGCCTTTTTAAATCCTTTTTCAAATGCAGTGCGCATCTGCTCCATCTTTTCCGGATCACCGCCGCTTAGTGCCATTGCGAAATCAAATATCCTCTGCGATGTCTGTGTAACTCCCCAATAACCATCCTCCGCTATATCCGCCTGTGCCTGAGCCCTTGTCTTTGCATCTACGGTAAGTCCTGCGTACATATTCTTCAGATTCTTTCCGTTTGCCACATCAAAAGATCTGCCCTGCTTAGATATCAGTTTGTCAACAATATCCTGCAGCTGTTTCTTCTGGGATTCAACAGCCTCCCTTATCTGGTCAGCCTGTTTTCTGTCTGCCTTATATGTCCCCTTTGATGAGGCACTACTCTGTGTGTCAGAACTTTTATCATATACGGCAGCATTTTCTGTGGCGGTTGCTGTTTTCACAGACGAACTGTCGGCATCATTTCTTTCATACAATGCCTTTGTTGTATTAACGATATTGCTGTCTGCTGCTATCCGAGATGCACTGCTGTAAACTTCTGAACTGTAACTCCCTGAATATGATGATGTAACTTCATTTATTATATTTATTCCCATAATATATTCCTCCGATCATAATGGCATACTGCGATGCTGTTATACTCATCTTATAACAACACAAACTTCACGCTCACAGATACTTAAGCTTATTCTCCGTGTCCTTGATCTCTTTATCCAGCTTGCTTATCTGCGACTCGTAATCCCTGAGTGCATCATACCCCACTGCCTTGTCCATTTCTTTCTTAAGCTTTTCCCGCTTCTCTTTCAGGTTTTTAAGGCTATTTTCTGTATCAGTTCGAGTTCGGCTTGCTGAAGATTCTTTATCACTTGTATTCCCTATCACAGAATTGATGCGAGATTCTGCTACCGTATTAACGCTCTTTGACCATGTCCCATCTGCACTGTAGGTCCCCTCCTTTGTAGCAGCCGCCTTACTAAGTCCCGCTGCCTTAGCCGAAACCTTGACCGCATATGAATCAATTCCTTGAAACAAACTTTTCATAGTAGTAACGTTTGCTTTCTTTAATTCTTCTTCATTTACCGAAAGCTTTCCATCTGCGCCAACTGTTATTCCGACTTCATTTAGTAACCGTCCATGCTTTTCGGTCATTGTATCCAGCCATTCACCGGATCTAAGAACAGATTTAGTTTTGGAATTATACGCTGCATCTATTGCCTGATTGTAGGAATCCGCAAACTCCTTTACAGCCTTTACGATTGCGTCCGGATTGCTGAAAACCTCTTTTTTTCTTCCGCCTGTTTCATCCTCGATTTCTTCCGTCGCCCAAATCTTATCCGAAGAGAGCACATCCGCCTTTTTCTTCAATGAATCCGCAGTTGACCTGATCCTTGTCAGCTTATCCCCGGAATCACCCACCAGAGATTTCGCCTCCTGCTTCTGACTGCCATAGTAACCTTTAAGCAGCTTACGATAGCTTCCGTTTTTGATCGACATATAGGATGTAAGATCCACGCCGGTTGAAGAGTTTGAAGATGATCCTCCGAAAAAAACAGAATAGTCTATACCCGAATTGATGTTATTGATATTTGCCATACTCTTTCCTCCCTGAAAATGTGCAAACCGTATGTGACAGGGATATCCGTATCCCTTTTACAAGAATGCGTGATATTGATTTTTCCCTGTTGATAAAGGATAAAACCATAATCCCAACACAATACTTGTTATAATTAATATTACGGATGATTTTTATGGAAAACAACCGACTTGTAGTGAATAGCCGTTTAAATGTATCAGAAATTTTTTTATTTCTCTTTATGATGCAGCAATACTCTAAGCTCTACTTCACCATCATTTTGGAGAAATTCCATTTCGCCGCAATAGGAAAGCGCTATGTGCCTTATCAGTTTCATGCCAAGTCCATGACCTTCATCAGACTTGGTAGATATCGGTAAGCCATCCGCATCATATTTTGGATTATCACCGTCAAAACTGTTTTTTATAATAATTGTAAAAAACTGTTCTCTGCTTATTGAAGATATGCTGATCCATTTCCTATCTCCGGACGCTCCCCGTAAAGAATTATCCAACGCATTGTTCAACAATACACTCAGATCAAAAACATCTATTACCGGCTGTTCAGGAAAAATAAAATCACATTTAAAATCTATCCCCTGCTTTAATGCAATATCCTTCTTTGATGTAAGCACCGTATCTATAACCGGATCACCACAGCGTATGCCATCAACACTTATGGAATATTCCTCCTTTAGCCTGGACATATATTTCCTGGCTTCTCCAAAATTCTCTCTATCTGCAAGCCGTTCCATTGTCATCATATGATTCGAGATATCATGCCTCAATATACGGACCTGTTCATACATCAGCCTGGTCTGATCAATGGTCTGACGCATCTGCATGAGTTCACTCTCGAAAGCTTCTTTTTGTGCATTTTCCTCGCGTTCTTTTCTAACCTGCTCATACAGAAAAACTATCATAAGAATTGCCATATAGCTGAATATATAGAAAAGAAACCTTATAAAATTCGGTGGTATGTTTTCTTTTATAAAACCGCTTTCTATCCCCTGACTGTATATTTCTATATACCCACGGAAGACAACTGCTTCAAGCAATGGGGCCAGAGTAGGGATCAGCATTAATATCAGCTCTCGCAGGCTAAGTTCCTCTGATCTAACATATATCCGTGTAAAGAATCTAAGCATAGCAAAAAGAATAAGCCCATGCATAATAACAGAAAATACACGCCCGATCAGAAACTCCAGCAAAAGGATATCCAAATCTGTCTGTTCATTCAGATACGGCACATTCATTTCTATCCATAACGAAAAGAAGCCCCACTCGGCCATAAGTGCACTGCTTAAGTATCGAAAAGATATGAATACTGCACACAGGAATATTTTTTGAAACGGCTTTTCCCTTTCAAAAAAGTACATGATAAGAAAAGCAATAAAAATAATAATTATGTACGCCTTATTGCCGGCACTTTCAGTCAGCAGGTACATCACCGCACCTGCTATGCCTGTAAAAATACCCAAAATGATACATAAATGTTTCTTATGAAGATACGGCCGCAAAAACACTGTAAAACATAAGCCCATAAGCAGCAAAATCATTATGATCTCACCGTTAGATATAATGTTATATATCTGCAGATACTTTTCTATGTCATCATTCATCATATATCATTGCCCGTTTATCCCTTACGCATTTTCAGCAGTAAACTGAAGAAATCTTTTTACAAATTTGGGATAGTTTGCCTTAGAAATACTGACATGTCCGTTTTTAAGGGTGATACCGTCCGCGCCGTATCTGACTACATAGTTAAGATTTATAAGGAAGGCCCTGTGAACGCGAAAGAAATCGCCCCCAAGTACTTTTTCAAGATCGGATATTTTCCCGTAATATTCTATGCTGTCATTCATTCTGTGTAATATCACCTTACGCCCCATTGCTTCAGCATAGACGATCTCGGAAATAAAAACCTTTTCGTGCACGCCCTTATGATGGATCATCATGCTTGGCCGCTCGTCTGCATCTGTATTGGAAACCATGCATTTCCGCACCGCCCTCTGCAATGTATCATTCAATTCCTTTTTCGAAAACGGTTTTCTCAGATACTGAAACGCTTCAACACTGAAAGCCTTCCATACATATTTTTCTTCCCCTGAAATGAAAATGATCACGGTCTCTTTCCCTTCCTTACGAAGCTTCTCTGCAACATCAATTCCGTTTATCCCCGGCATCTCAATATCAAGGAAAAGAATATCCATATCCATGTCATGCTTTAAAAGGACCATTCCGTTTGAATAAATATCAACCTTTGCATCAGGAACCAAAGATGTGATCTCATTTTTTAGTACCGCACATATTCTCTTGTCATCATCACAGACCGCTATTCTCATTTTCTCTATCCGGACTTATACACAACCACATTTTTGCAATTATTACTAAAAATTATATCGACACATAAAGGATTAAACAGAGTCCTGTGTAATGAAACAGCCTTAAATTGTAGCGAAATGACTGTGCACCTCCCCCGGTGCACTATAATAAGCACCGTTGCTTATTGCGCTTACTATGATAAACACGCACATTCAGTACATTTAAGGTTCCTTTCATTACATACAGGTTTTAACTATCAAAAGCCCTGTCGAAATATCTGTCAGTACGAAATGATCATTTTTCAGAAAGGACGGTATTATATATGAATACAATGATACACAGCGAATACAGCATAGAAATAAGTGCAAGCTGCAAACAGACCACAGTTCAAAAAGCTGTTCCGCATCCTGAGTGGGATCCGAAAAAAGTCTATAATTATCTGGAAGATATGGGTGAAGGGTTTCGAGAATACAAGAGCAAAGCCACTGCTTTTTACCGTTCGGATTTTGCTGTCAAAGACCTGAATAAAGCTGTCAGTGTCGACGAGCTAAAAAAAATGATAAGTGATTATTTCCCCAAATACAAATTCACCGACAGAGAGCCTGAAGACCCGGTTGCCGGAACCTTCTACCTTTATATCGACAGATCTCAGCTAAACAAAATGGCATCCAATCCTGCCTACCGCGCAAAGGTATTCGGCCTTATGGACAGTGAGCTGCAGGGGGCAAAGGGATATACATTAAAGCACTGTGATGGCAAAAACAGAACCCATTATATTACCGGAAGCATCTTTTCCCTGGCAGAAGCCAACTTCTCGATTGATGGTGTCGGGATGATGCCGGGCTCAGATGGAATCCCGTACCACGGCAGCGGTATCGGAAGCGTTTCAAGCGGCAGTCCCGCACAGGTACGCAGTCAGGCATATATCGATCAGGTACTGCATCCCGGCAAATATATTGCATCACGAAAAGCTGCGGAAAGTCTTCGCTCTCCCTCAGCAGAGGAACTCCGTGCAGAGGAAAGACGCACCGAACATAAACTGGAAGTGCGCATGCGCTATAGAGAATGGCTTGAAGACAAAAATGCAGCCGATAAGCTTCAGGAACAGTTCATGACTGAGGTCTCGGACTTCGAAGAAAAGCTGAATGTTTTTGATACATTTTCATAATCCTAAACACCGTCAGACAAGATTACACGGTGTGGGAAGTTTTAGGATATAATTATATATATCCCTTCGGATACGGACATTAATTACTACCCGATGCGTATGATCACACAGGAGACTACTGATGAAAAACATTCTTATAACACTCCCACTCAGCGAAAATGAGAAAGACCTGTTTCAGGATAAAGTAAAGGACAGCAACGATGAAATCAGGCTGAGCTTTATTGACGAAACTGCTGTCAGCGAAAAAGACATAACATCAGCAGATGCGATCATCGGCATGGTTTCACCCTCTTTGTTAGGAAATGCTGCCTCTCTCGAATGGATGCAACTTGCCTGGGCAGGAGCAGACCGTTATACCGGGCCGGGTGTTCTGCCCTCAGACACCATACTCACAAGCGCCTCCGGGGCTTACGGTATTTCAGTAGCAGAACATATGCTTTCACTAACCTTTGCACTGTACAGCGGGTTGAATATTTATTCTGAACAACAGAAAAACCATGAATGGAAGCTGAATCGTGGAAAGAAATTCATATACGGAAGCAATGTGCTCGTACTGGGTATAGGAGATATCGGAGGCTACTATGCGGAAAAGATGAAAGCACTGGGCGCCCATGTGACCGGAATATGCAGAACCCCGAAAGAGAAAGCAGACTTTTTAGATGAGCAGTATACCATAGATGCAATCGACAGTATCATAGGCAGCGTCGATATCGTTGCGCTTGCCCTGCCTGCAGGTGAAAGCACATACCATGTGATAGGCAGGGAGCAGCTTCAAAAAATGAAATCCGATGCAGTCGTAATAAATGCCGGACGCGGATCCACTATTGATACTTCCGCGCTGACAGACGCATTAAAAAACTGCACCATTGGCGGTGCCGGCCTGGATGTTTTGGAAAACGAGCCTCTCTCTCCCGATTCAGAACTGTGGGATATGAAAAATGTGATCATCACTCCTCATGCCGCAGGAAAACTGGAGGACGAATTCAACAAAAAAAGAGTAATAGCATTATGCGCAGACAATCTGTACCGCTATGTGCATAAAGAAAAACTTTTGCACATTGTGGATAGAAATACAGGATACTGATATGCTTAACCCCTATTAAGTCTGTCCTCCTGCGGATTGTACCGGCAACAGCAGTATAGCCGTATGGAAGTGGAATTCTACAATTCTACAATTCAGCCGTATAACAGTACGGAAGCGGAATCCTACAATTCAGCCGTCTTACAGATCAGGTCAACGCAGTTGTCGATCCCGAGAGCAGAACTTTTTAAACAAAGGTCATAGTAATCGGCGTTTCCGAATTCCGTATGTGTGTAATACTTGCAGTATTTTATTCTGGTCTTATCTACTGAATGAAGATTTTCCAAAACCTTTTCCTCTGAAAAATCCGGCATTTTTTCCATCATTCTCTTCAGGCGGAAATGTTCGGATGCACCGATGAAGACATGAAGGGTTCTGTCAAATTCCTTTAATATGATATTTGCATTTCTTCCCACGATAACACAGTTGCCTTTTTCAGCGACCTTTCTGACTGCATCGCGCTGGGCATTGAACAGTCTCTCATCAAGAGGTTTGTTATAAAAATCAAACAGGCTCTGACCGAATCCAAATTCCCTCGGAACCTTTTCATCATATCTGCTTACTTCCTGCGGGGTCAGCGAGCCGCTTTCAAGGGCTGCTCTTACGATCATATCTTTATCGCAGTAATAGTAACCGAGCCTTTTTGCGACTTCCCTTCCGATAGTGCTTCCGCCTGCGCCGAACTGTCTGCTGATAGTGATTATATTTCTCATAATTATCTCCTTATAAAACCTTATTAAGGAAATCTATGGTTCTCTCTTCCTTTGGACTAAGCAGCACCTCCTGGGGAGTGCCTTCTTCAACTATATATCCGCCATCCATGAAGATAACCCTGTCGGCCACCTCTCTGGCAAAGCCCATTTCATGGGTTACTATCACCATGGTCATACCGTCTGCCGCAAGATTCTTCATGACCTGAAGCACTTCGCCGACCATTTCCGGATCAAGCGCAGATGTAGGCTCATCAAAAAGCATTATGTCCGGCTGCATGCAGAGTGCCCGGGCTATTGCCACCCTCTGCTTCTGTCCACCGGATAACTGACTGGGGAAACTTGATTCCTTATCCGCAAGTCCTACCTTTTCAAGCATTTCTCTTGCACGGCTGACCGCCTCCTCCTTGCTGCACTTTTTCAGCTGGACGGGAGCAAGAGTGAGATTATCAAGTATATTCAGATTATTAAAAAGATTGAAATGCTGGAAAACCATTCCGATATTCTCACGGACATGATTTATATTCGTCTGTTTAAGCGTAATATCCGTGCCGTCTATCACGACTTTCCCCGAAGTGACTTTTTCAAGCTTATTCAGGCAGCGCAGAAATGTAGACTTACCGGAGCCGGACGGTCCGATCACACATACCACCTCTCCCTTATGAATCTCTGTGGAGATATCCTTAAGCACATCGAGAGTTCCATAGCTTTTCTTCAGATTATCAACTTTTATCTTTATCACATCTTTATCTATCAACGGAAAGCCTCCTTTCAAGTACCTTTGCACTGCGTGAAAGGATAGTGATAACTATAAGGTACATTATTCCTACGATCGCCCATGTCTGGAATGACATGAATGTATTTGCCTGAACATTCTTTGCCGTATTGACGAGCTCGGGAAATCCGATAACGGAAAGAATGGAAGTATCCTTAAGTGTAATAATAAACTGATTTATGAATGTAGGTATCATGGTACGGATAGCCTGGGGCAGCACAACTTTCCTCATAGCCATGCCATATGTAAGTCCCAGTGAACGGGCCGCCTCCATCTGTCCCTTATCAACTGACTGTATACCGGCACGGACTATCTCTGCCATATAAGCACCGCAGTTAAGTGCCAGACATATGGTACCGGCCTGCAATGCAGTCAGATTTATCGAGAACCCTCCGATTATCGTATTGAAAAAATACGGAATACCGAAATATACAAAGAATGCAAGCACTATCATGGGGACTCCGCGGATAACATCAACAAATATCTGGGATATGATATTACAGGGCCTGTTTTTCAGGACCCCCATTATTCCGAATATCATTCCGATGATGCAGGCAAAGAACAGACCGAGCAGCGCAAGGAGAAGCGTCCTGCCAAGCGCAACTAACAGCAATGTTCCGTATACTGTGATGATCTTTATCATTTATCTTTCCTCATTTATTATAAATATGGTATTTATATGTTCCGGATTCATATGCCGGTCAGTACCTGCTGTATCGGCATATGAGTGCGTAACCATTAGTCTGCTGCCCCCCAACATCCACAGCTCACTTAAAATACTACACGGTGTGGGAAATTTCAGACAGTGACCGAGTCAACACTTTCATATTATAACTAAAACTTCCCACTAACTGAACTACCTAGAACGACACTCGCAATTGCGCCGGAACAATCACGATGCGTTGTTAGCCGAGGGGAAATCCAGTGCTTACAGCCCGTTGTTATCCGGTGCAGGGCTGCGAGACGGTATGCCCCTAGCCGGCTCGCATGTAACGGATAACTACGGGCTGTTAGCAATTAGTTTCCCGAGGCGTTGCATCGGTTCCGGTGCATATGCGAGTCGTCGTTCTATTTCCACAGACTATATGTGGGAAGTTTTAGATTATAACATACAGACCGGACAGGATACCCTGCCCAGTCCGAAACATTGGTTTATTCGCCAAGATATTTAGCAATGATCTCGTCGTAAGTACCGTTAGCCTTGATATTTGCAAGACCTGCATTGAACATGTCAACCAGCTCCTGATTATCTGCGTTAAATATTGCAAAACCGTAAGCTGCGGGATCATTACCGGTACCGTCAACTATCTTCATGGCAATACCTGTATCCTTGATATTGGAAGCCATGATCGGAGTATCATCAAATGTTGCTGCAACCTGTCCGCCTACAACAGCCTGATACATTGTCGGTGAATCCTCAAAATATGTTACTGTAAAACCGTATTCGTCTGCAAGGCTTTCTGCATAGGAAGCGCTCATTGTACCTGTCTTAACGGCAACAGACTTTCCCTTAAGGTCATCAAAACCGTCAATATCGGAAGAAGCTTCTACAGCCATGCTCTGATTTGCATCATAGTATCCGTCAGAAAAGATCCAGCCGGATTCCTTTCTTTCATCAGTGATAGAAGCACCTGCGATCATACCGTCAGCCTGACCTGCCTGACATGCAGCAATGGAAGCATCCCAGCCGAGTACCTGTACTTCATACTCAAAACCCTGATCCTCAGCAACAGCAGCAAGGATATCCATATCGATACCAACGAAATTGCCGTTGTCATCCGTATACTCAAAGGGCTTGAAAGATGTGTCGGTTGCGATCTTCCAAACCTTATCGGAAGAAGCAGTCTTATCTTCTGTTGCGGTTTCCTGTCCTGCGGTCTCCTGCTCTGCAGTCTCACCTGCAGGAGCTGCAGTGCCTTCATTACCGGTACATCCGGCAAGAGACAGCACCATACCGGCCATCATGAGTGCTAACATTTTCTTTTTCATAGTTTCATTTCTCCTTTCGTTTTTGACATTCATTTACAAATGCCTGTACTAATAAACAGCTTTCCTCATTATTAATGTAGGAAAACTCAGGATGCCACTGCACCCCTATTGCAAAACTGTGATCTTTCACAGCAATTGCCTCAATAAGTCCGTCCTCGGATACGGCCATTTTCACCACCTTCGGTGAGAGCTCCTTTACCGCCTGATGGTGATAGCTGTTCACATCATGCACGCCGGCACCGATAATATCTGCAAGCTGTGTATTTTCCAGAACCTCCACACAGTGTGCCTTCCTGTCATACGGCGGTGACATATGATGTTCTACGCCACAAGCATATTCTGTCGGAAGATCCTGATACAGTGTTCCTCCGAGATGTGCATTGATAAACTGTATCCCACGGCATATCCCCATAAGCGGCTTGTCATCGGCAATACATTTATCAAGAAGGTATGCCTCCATGGAATCCCGAAGCTCTGATACAGCACCACAGGAAGCCTTTCTCTCTTCACCATATATTTTCGGAGAAACATCATGTCCGCCGGTAAAAAGTATCCCATCACAGAGAGCATATGCATCGTCAAGCTCGGAAGCATCGTCAGTAAGCGGAAGCATAAGAGGCAGACCGTTGCAGTACTCTATCGCCTTCATATATCCCGGAAGCATCCAGAAGCTTTCCCTGTCATCATCATAAAGAGGGATAAGTCCTATCACAGGCCGCAATTGTTTTACCTCACTTCCCTTGTTTACCATACTCCCAAAAAAAACGAGGTATCTACTATTTCAGCAGACACCTTCGTCTTCAACAGTTAAAAATATAAAGCATTTGCTGCTTTTTTGCAACCATTTTTTATCTATATCTTATTCTTCAGACGCTACCGCTAACTACGCTTAAGCTTTCAGGGTTCAAACCACTTGCAAAGACAGCCTGACCGAGAGACAGGCCGCCGTCATTAGCCGGGATCATGCTGTGGGTGAGCACATTCATACCGCGCTTCTCAAGTTTTCCTTTAAGTAATTTCGTAAATAAACGGTTTTGGAAACAGCCTCCGCTTAATGCAACATCATTAATACCGTATTTTCCGGATGCATCTGCTGCCACCCCTGCAGTTTCCTCCGAAAGCATATCGTGAAAAGCATATGCCAGCATATCTTTTGACAATCCGGATTTAAGTCCTCTGCAGATATCCTTAAAAATCCCTGCAGTGCATATGTTTTCTGAGAAACTGCCCGATGCACTGTCTGATCCGTCGGCTGACTGATTTGATAATGTTGCAGCATTTGTTTTAAATGTATAATCATTCAAACCATGTTTTTCAATGAAATCCGTGTATTCGCTTAGAGCCTTATCCCTGTCCGCATATCTCTCTGCCGCAAATTCCAGTGCCATGGCAGCCTCTCCCTCAAAGGTTGATCTGCAGCATATGCCAAGCACTGCGCTTATCGCATCAAAAAGACGTCCTGCACTGGTGGAGCACACTGCGCCTATACCATTTTCCACCATCCGGACTTGCATCAATAATTCATTTTCGGACAAAGCACCCGATGCAATGTATTTTTCAAATATATCTTCCAAACTGTCATTAAGCAGTTCAGCATCGTGCCCATATATATCCCAAAGCATCGATACCGCAATCCTCCACCCTTCCTTTGATGCCGTATCTCCTCCGATATGCATAAAGGGTGTGATATGTGAGGCTCTCTCATATCCCTTTTCATCACATATCATTATCTCGCCACCCCATATGGTGCCGTCTTCACCGTAGCCCGTTCCGTCAAAAGATATTCCTATTACCTTATCCAAGTGTTCATTTTCTGCCATGCAGGAAAGAATATGTGCATAGTGGTGCTGGACCTTTACAAGTCTTGCACCGCTTTGAGCTGCCAATTTCTCCGCAAGCCTTACTGACTGGTAATCCGGATGCATATCACAGACGATGATATCCGGTCTGCGGTTTTCTATCTGCAGCATATCTTCGAATCTGTATATGGTTTCTTCAAGTACCTCTGCTGCCCTGATATCACTCAGATCACCAATATAAGACGATGGATAAAACAGTTCTCCCCTGCCTATGCAGAAAGTGTTCTTAAGCTCTCCTCCCAGAGCAAGCACTGTTTTATTTATCTTTTCATCCCTGTTGCTTTTTGTTTCCCCTATTCCGCCCGCATTACAATTATCCGGATCAGAATCATCCGTTAAAGCTTTATCAATATCTGAAATAGTATTTTTATCCGCCACCGTCTTTACTCTCACAGGAAGCGGTGCAAACCCTCTTGAACGCCTTATCATATAAGGCTTGTCACCAAGAAAATCCATCACCGAATCGTCAGCCCTTGTAAGTATGGGGCGGTTATTGGACAAAATACAGTCCGCAAATCCGCTTAATACATCAAGCGCTTCCTCATCCGTTGAACATATGGGCGAACCGCTTATATTTCCGCTGGTCATGACCAGACAGTCCAAACCCGAATATTCAAACAAAAGGATTTGGATCGGTGCGTAGGGAAGCATTACTCCAAGCGTCGGATTCCCCGGAGCTGTCTCTTCACACAGATGATCATTATACAATCCTGTATTCCCATTTGCTGTCAACTCTTCCCGATGCTCATCTGCTAAAAGAGCTTCTTTTTTCTCAAGCAAAACTATGGGGGCTGCCGGTCCGCAGAGCATACGCTCCTGCGCATCTGTTACCAGGCAGTATCTCTTCACGGTTTCAATATCCTTCATCATCACCGCAAACGGCTTGACCGGTCTGTGCTTTCTCTCTCTCAGCATCCTTACGGCAGCATTATCTTTTGCATTACATACCAGATGAAAACCGCCGATACCTTTTACCGCAACAATGCCTCCGTTTTTTAATATATCTGCTGCTTCCTTTATGGGATCGATCCCGGATTTTTCTATTAAATGTGATCCCTTCTGTATAGCTGTCCCATAAAGGTCTCCTGTTCTTTCCAAAATAAAATACTCAGGGCCACATTCGTTGCAGCAGACCGGCTGTGCATCCATACGCCTGGATAACCTGTCGGTGTACTCTGCTTCGCACTTTTTGCACATAGGAAACATCTTCATTCCGGTCCGTTCCCTGTCGTAAGGAAGATTTTCAATTATGGTAAGCCTCGGACCGCACTGGGTACAGTTTATAAACGGATGATGAAACCGGCGGTCTGCAGGATCAAAAAGCTCTCTTTTGCAATCATCACATATGGCAAGGTCAGGTGGGATAAAGATATCGCCGTCAGTTTTTTCACTTTCTATTATCGTGAATTCATCATATCTGTTTTCGGATTCCGGTTTACTTACGTTAATTCCGGCATTTTCTTTTTTGCTCCGTATCCCGGTATCAGCACTAAATTTATTAAATTTATTTACATCATGGTTTCCGGTTTCATTAACATTGTCTGAGACATATTCCTCTTCTATCTTGATTATCGCAGCCCGCTCCGGCGCTTCCGAAACTATGTCTTTCCGGAAAGCATCAAGTACACTCTCCTCCCCCTCTGCCACCACTTCAACAAAGGGACCGTAATTACATACGGTCCCTTTTATTTCATAACTGTCTGCCAGTTTCTTTATGAAAGGTCTGAATCCAACCCCTTGTACAATACCATATATCCTGAATCTCTTTATCATTACTTGGCAAACCTTTTAATTTTATGAACTAAAACTTCCCACTAACTGAACTACTTAGAACGACACTCGCAATTGCGCCGG